>CBFCYQ010000292.1:0-3527 GCA_965602205.1 uncultured bacterium
CGTGGGGAGCACGGAGGGGGTATATTCCGGCACGTTTCCCTCCTTCGATTGCAAAGCTCAAAGTTCGACCAAAGACAATCATTGGACAGGATTCAATCAAGTGGATCGATCTGCAAATTGGCGCCCAGCGGAGTGTAACTTTAAGTTTTTGTTGGACTTAAAGATGCGGACGTTGACCTGAAAACATGTCCACGTCATGGACATGTTCAAAAAACGTGTCCATAAAATCGCGATTTATGGACACGTTATAGCGACGTGTCCACGTCATGGACATGTTAGTGTGAAAGTAGCTCGTACAATCCTACATTCAAATATATGGTTTCCCGGCCCATTTGTAACGGCCGGTCCAAAAGTGTACCGGATGGCGGTCGAAAAGTGTACCACCCGAGCCACAAAATAGCCCTCTGAATGAGGGCGGTCAACTGCGTTTTATGGTTTGTTTCCTGCCTCCTCCTCTTTGATTTTTGTTTTTTTACAGTCAGTTGGGTTTTGGCGAGATGTTTTTTTACCCGCGCGGCGGACGCTTTCCCGGAAACGGTAGCTTTCACCGTTCATCTCCAGGATATGAACGCGGTGGGTGAGTCGGTCTAAAAGAGCGCCGGTGAGTCTTTCGCTGCCGAGAACCTCGGTCCACTGGTCGAACGGGAGGTTGGTCGTGACCATCACGCTCCCCCGCTCGTAGCGTTCGGCAAAGAACTCAAAGAGCAACTCGGCCCCGGTTTTGGAGAAGGGGACGTAGCCGAACTCATCGACAATGACCAGGTCCTTACGCGCCAGCTGCTTTTTGAACCGGAGCAGGGCCTTGCCGTCACGGGCCTCAGTCAGCGCCGTGACTAATCCGGCGGCGGTGAAGAACTTCACTTTGCGTCCTTCGTGGCAGGCCGCCAAGCCCAGAGCGATGGCCAGGTGTGTTTTGCCCGTCCCGCTGTTGCCTACTGCCAGCACGTTTTCCCGTTTCAGGATATACTCTCCACGGGCGAGTTCCAAAGCCAGTTGTTTGTTGAGTGAGGGGATGGCCATGAAGTCAAAGCCTTCCAGGGTCTTGTAAACGGGAAAGCCGGCTTCCCGGACGCGCCGTTCAGCACCCCTTTTCTCCCGCTCGATCAGCTCCAGTTCGGACAGTTCCAACAAGAACCGGGCCGCATCACGCTTCTCTTTGGCACACTGCGCGGCCACCTTCTGGTACTCACGCAGGAACACCGGCAATCTGAGCGCCTTGAGATGGTGAGATAACAGTACCGACACTTCGCCGCCGCTCATGACACACCTCCGGCCAGCAGCGCCCGGTAGCGGGAAGGATCAGCGCCCGCAATGTGAACCTTCGGCAACCCTTCCAGCCGCTCGGCCGAAAGCCGCACCGCTTCGAATGATGGCTCCCGGGAGGAAAGGACCAGCATCTTGATCGATTCGAAGGTTACCGAATGGTATTCCAACGCCTTCTCGATCGCCCGCCGAACCTCGGGAACCGGGAAGTCGCGCAACAACTGGAGGATCAGGATATATTCGCGCCGGCCGGCATTGCCGTTTCGGGCCTCGAGATAGCGGCGGAGCATCGCGAAACATCCCGGCAACTCCCATGAGGTAAACGGTCGCGCACCGTCCAGTGCTCCGGGTTTGCGTTGCAACAGCGGGAGATAATGCACGGGATTGAAGATAAACTCATCTTTTCCGTAGCATCGCTCATGACGGGCGATGATCGCCTCCCGGTGAGCGATCTGGAGAAAATCGACATCGGCCTTGACCGTCACCGGCTGATAGGCATATTCCACGGGCACCGAGTAGTTGTTCTGTTGAAAACGGACCAAGGACAGGCTGGTCACCTTGCGCTGCTCCAGTCGGCAGGCCTCAAAAGGTACCGCAGGTAAGGGCTGAAAACTGCCCCGTTCCTCTTGGAGAAACTCGCCAATCGTCTTTTCTTTGCCCGCAGCTTTCAGGGCGAGCCGACGAAGGCACTGAGCGAGAAGATACGAGTTGAGTGCTGACCAACTGGCGAACCGTGGTATCGGTACCAGAAAGTTCCGGCGAACGTACCCCACTAACCGCTCAACCAGCCCCTTCTCGTTGGGCCGACCAACGTTGCAGAAACAAGAGGTAAATAGGTAGTGGCTGCGCAGGGCCAGAAAGCCATCGGTGAGATCGCGACTTCGGCCCTTGAATATCGCCTTAACCGCCGTGCTCATGTTGTCGTATAGGCTGGTCGGGGGAACACCGGCAAAAAAGGTATAAGCGGCGTTGTGGCCATCCTGCACCGCTTCCAGAGCCTCCGTGGGATAGGCCTTGACGAAGATCGCATCGCTGAAGGGAAGGGCCATGCAGAATAGGTGGGCGGTGTGCTCCCGGCCCGCAATGACCACCGTGGCTCGACCAAAGTCAACCTGACTGGTTCCCGGACGCTGTTCCAGGGGGAAAAAGACCTCCCTCATCCGGGTCCGCTTCTGGCGGACATAGTCTTTGACAATGGTGTACGAGCCGGTAAAACCGAACTCTTCTTGCAGCCGGTGTAAAATACGCCTGGCGGTGTGCCGTTGCTTTGGCGGCGCCTTAAGATCGTCGGCCAAAATCTGGTCGATTACGGCAAGATATGGACCCAGTTTGGGTTGAGGACGGGGTTGGTTCAGCCGGTAGCCCGGAGGCCCGGAGTACTGCAGCATCTTGTTTATCGTCTTGCGGTGCAAGCCGGTACGCCGCGATATCTCGTGCCGACTCAATCCCTCGCGGTAGTGCAGGCGGCGGACAAGATCGTACTCGAACATCTTTTTCATTCCCTTCCCTCTCCTTGGCTGAATCACTTCGTTCTGCCAAGAGAGATATCAGGAATGGTACACTTTTAAACCGCCCTTTTGACCCGCCCCCTGGTACACTTTTCAACCGCCGTTTACACGGGCTAAAGGCATATCCTAAGATATTGGGAGACAACGTAAAATGGATTGCCGGGAGGGAGTCCACACAATTCGGCGATGCCGGCTCGATTTGTCGTGAAATTGAAAAAAAAGACTTGCGGGCAGGTTGGCCCATTCGTATTTAAAGGTGGCCACTGGATGAAATTCGGCTTCATGCCGTGTGGCATCCCGGTTCGTCCGAGATGCCCTATATCCAGGGCTATTCTTTTTTCGAACACCTGACCGTCAAGGGGTTATCCTGCGTGTAATAGACCCCATACCTGGCTCTCTCTGTATCATCAACGTCGTGGACCAGTGAAACGTTCGGCCATACAAACTTGAGATATCTCTCTTCGCCGCGTTCGTACAGCCGCTGCAAGGCCCAGAGGAAGTAGTCGACCGCTTGAAGGCCTGCCGACTCCCGCGGCATTGACGCCATCACTTTGATAGGCGCATCACTTCTGACTCCCCGTTTCTTCTCAAAGTTGTCCCGGGCCCCGAGGAGTGCGGCTTCACCGAGAGCCCGCGTGCGGTCCGCCGATCCACGACGCGCAAAACTGACGATATAGCCGTCGTCCTTATGAAGCCGATCTCGAAACAACCGTCGTCCCAGGTACGCGTAGAGTTCATTAGGGTTGTATCGGTAGC
>CBFCYQ010000293.1:0-3527 GCA_965602205.1 uncultured bacterium
TGTTTGGACACACCCGGGGGGCTTTCACCGGCGCCGTCAAAGACTATCCCGGCAAATTCGTGCAGGCCGATTCCGGCACCATCTTTCTCGACGAAATCGGCGACCTGCCGCTGGATTGCCAGGCCAAACTGCTTCGCGTGCTGGAGACCGGTGAAGTCGAGACACTCGGCGCCGTCGACAGCCGGAGCGTCGATGTCAGAGTGATCTGTGCCACCAATCGCAATCTAAAGCGCCTGGTCGACGAGCACCGCTTTCGCGAAGACCTCTATTACCGCATCTCCGTCTTTGTCATAAACGTCCCGCCTCTCCGGGAACGGTTGGACGACATCCCGCTGCTCGTCGGTGAATTCCTCAGGCGCCTCGACCCTTCGGGCCGCACCAGCCTCTCCGCCGAAGCAGTCGCTTACCTGGCAACCCTGGCCTATCCTGGCAATATCCGCCAGTTGAAAAATATCATCGAACGCCTGACTATCCTCTGCCGGGACAGACAGGTCAGTCTCGCCGACGTGCAGTCGCAGACAGGAGAGCCGGCGGACCAGGGCCGCCTCGACAATTCCTTGTCTCTTGCCGACCGGCTGCAAAGTTTTGAGAAGCAACTGATCGGGCAGACCCTCAAGGACTGCAACGGCAATATTTCCGAGGCCGCACGCCTTCTCCACACTGACCGGGCCAACCTCTCCCGGAAAATAAAAGACTACGGCCTCAGGTAAACGCGAACCAAAACTGTGCCCCGCTGTGTAAGAAAGACACAGCCGCCGTAAATCCGACTCGGTAACCGCTTGAATTTTCACAACTTGACTTGTTGGCACACAAATTGTTTTATGGCTGTAGAAAACGGAGGTCATAATGAATATGAAGGTGTCTGTTTGTCTGGCGTCTGCGGGACTGTTGTTACTGGCGGCGGCGGGCTCCGGCTTTGCCGAAGAGGTCGAGTACAAGGAATTCAAGCGATCCGGGAAAAGCAGTGAGTTCTTCAAGATCACTCTCGAAAAAAAGGGAGTGAGGGTGACCGCTTTTTTTGACGCCCAGGAGTCGGTGCAGCAGTTCCAGCTTAAGGACCTTGCTGCTAAGAACGGACAGTTGTTCGCCGGCGACGCCCTTCTCTTCGACGAGGCGGGCCTTGTCATCGACGGCAGGAGCTATCCATACGACCAGGTCTCGGATACCCGCGTGTTTGGCAGCGATGACCGTATATCCATTCTTTTTCTGACCTCCATCGGGGCGGCCGCTTCCGTGCCGCGGTTCAAGCGCGGCAATCTGATCGAGACTTCTCGCAGCCTGGTTGTAGACAATGACGAATTTATTCGGGGAATGGTGCTGAGCATGACGGGGAATATTGAGATCTACGGCGAGGTGAACAAGGATGTGATATCGCTGCTGGGCGATGTATACGTCGGGCCCGGCGCAGTCGTGCGTGGAGACATTGTCTCGTTTTCAGGTCGCGTCGATGTCGCCCGGGACGCCTCCGTTTACGGCGAAGTATTTCGCGCCGACAAACGGCGCACGAAATACCGCCACCGTTTTTCCCGCGGGGATAAGGCGGTCGAAGCTATCGGCGATTTCGTCTACAACCGTGTCGATGGCGCCACTGCCCATTTCGGCGCTGAGTTCTCCGACAGTGATTCCCTCCTGCCGCTGATTCGAGCCCAGGGCGGCTATGCTTTCGCCTCAGAGCGCTGGCGTTACGAATTCGGCCTGGAGCAGGTCGTTTTGCGAGACCCGGCGATTGCCGTCGGCGGCGCGCTTTCCCGCCGGCTGGCCTCGGAGGACGACTGGCTGCTGGGAAACTGGGAAAACACTGCCTTCGCGCTACTGGTCACCGAAGATTTCAAGGATTACTACGAAGCCGAGGGCGGTTCCGTTTTTGTGAGGGGAAAGCCGCTGCATAATCTGACGGTCGAATGCCGTTACCGCTACGAAGAAACCAAATGGCTGCCGGCCAACCCCAACCTCTGGTCCCTTTTCGGGGGAGATAAGAAATTCGGAGATAATTTCGCACGAGTCCCCTACGCTTATCGGCTTGACGGCATCCGCGAAATTGACACGACCACCAACGCCGGCCTGACCTGGGCAGTCGACTATGACACCCGCGATGAGGATGACCCCTTCGACCGCTCGGCCTGGCATGTAACGGCAAACCTGGAGTGGTCGCACCCGGACCTCAGCTCGGATTTTGACTACCGACGCTATACGCTAAGCGTGCGTCGCTACCAGGAGATCCATCGTCACGCCATGTTGCTCCTCAAGGGGATTTATGGCGGAAGTGATGGCTACCTGCCGATGTACAAAAGATTTTACCTGGGTGGGCTGGGCTCTCTGCGCGGCTACAAACACAAGGAATTCATGGGGAGTCGTTTCTGGACGGCCACCGTCGAATACCGTATCGCCTTCCCGAAAACGGACGTGGCTGTCTCGGTTTTCTGGGATGGTGCCCAGATTGCCAATGATGCCAGACTTGACCGCGATGTGGAAACCAGGCATGACCTCGGCCTGGCTCTGTATCTCGGCAAGGATTTCAAGGTGAATATGGCGAAACGGCTGGATCGCTCCTTTGACGACGACCCTAAGTTTTACGTCCGCCTGGACCATGTTTTCTGAGCCCTGGAAACCCGGTGCTTGAAGGATGAGAAAACGCCGGAAATCATTCCTCTTATGTCTCGCTCTATCATGCTGCCTGAGCCTGGCGGTAGCGGCCCAGGGTCCCACCGGCATCGACTTTGACCTGTGGGAATCACGAGACTCTCTCTTTGTACAACTGGATCTGGCGCCGTACATAACGTCCAGGAGGGTCGAGCAGCTCAGGGACGGGATTGAGTTCGCCATCGAGTACCAGGTGGCCCTGAAGCGACCCCGGCGGTTCTGGGGCAAGGAGACAATCTCGAGGGCCGAGCAGATTGTCAGAATCGGTCAGCGGGCTGTGACCGGGGACTTCCAGGTGACGATCTCCGGCGAAGAACCGGATATCAGACGTATCCTTCCATCGCTGCCAAAACTGCACCAGTTCCTCTCGGATTCCCAGGTGGTCGTGGTTACGGAGATTGACCACCTTTCGGCAGGGGCCTATTACTCGCTCGAATTGAGCATCACCTGTGTCTCCCTGACAAAGGCTAATCTGGCCTTTGACGACGATTCGAGCCGGGAATCGAAATCTCCCATCAAATATCTTTTTAAGAAATTTCTCCAACTGACAGATTTTGGCAGAGAGGAGTTTCACGCTGAATCGGCACCGTTTTCCCTCTCTGATATCCGGCACCGAGACTGAAAAACCCCTTGGCTGCGCCTCTGCCCGGCCATGTCCGGGGTAAATTCCGACCGATAAATTCCGATATATAAACAGAATATAACACCTTAGCGGAAATGACTTCGATGGAGCAGACAAAAGACCGTAAAAGCAACGATTATAAGAATACCGCCGCTACGCCGACCGGCGAGTCGACCGAAGATGACACCGTCCGCACCTCCCTGGATGTCATTGCCGACCTCGAAGCAACCCTTAACGAGGTCGCCGAGGCCAACCCTCGGATCGA
>CBFCYQ010000294.1:0-3520 GCA_965602205.1 uncultured bacterium
AGGAACTGAGTCCCGCCAGCGGGTTCGACTCCTGGCCCGATGTAAGCAGATTACCGTCATAATCCAGAATAGTAATGTTGTCCGGCGACAGGCCCTCGACCGACGAGGCAACCAGGTGCGTGATGCCGTTTATCTGGCTCTGGGACAGACTGCCCTTCCCGCTCAGCTTCAGCACCACCGAAGCCGTAGCCTGCCTCTGGTCTTCACGGAAGAGGCGGTCCTTGGGAATCACGATATGGACCCGGGCCGCCTTGACCTCGTTGAGCTGGCTTATCGTACGCGTCAACTCTCCCTCCAGGGCTCGGCGAAAATTGAGGTTCTGGAGAAAGTCGGTCATGCCGAGGTTGTTCTGGTCGAAAATCGAATAGCCCATGTTGCCCCCCCGCGGCAGGCCTTCCGAGGCCAGCGATATCCTGGCCTGGTAGACCTTATCGGAGGGGACCAAAATGGTCCGGCCGCCGTCGGCCAACTCATAGGCGATTTTGCTGTCCTGCAGGTAGGATACGACCTCACCGGCTTCGGCTTCGTTCAGATTCGAATAAAGGCGGGTATAGTTGACCGTGCTCAGCCAGCCAACTACAAGAATCAAGCCGACTACCGTACCGGCCGTGATCCCCAGCAGCATCATGACCTGGCTGCCCGACATGCGGCCGACCCAGATCATGAAACTCTTGAAGAACTGTTTTATGCTTTCCATATAAAATCCTATTTATAGTACTGCTTCCGCAGGGACCATCCATGGCCTCGGCGAACGATATTTTATCAAACGGGCATACGCATCAACTCGTTATAGGCGCTTATGAGCTTGTTACGAATTTCCAGAAGAAGATCCGTGGCCAGGCCGGCTTCTTCGGCCTTAATCATCACCTGGTGCAACTCCACGGGGTCCCCGTTGAGAAAAGCACTCTGGATATCGGCGGATTCGGTCTGGAGACTGTTGACGGAGTTCAACATGTTCGCAAACAAGTCCTGAAACTTCTCGCCCTCGACGGGCGACGTCGTCTTTTCTGTAATACCACGGCCGGCCTGCTCAATCAGGCCCGGGACAAGTCGATTTACTTTGAGACTGTCAGCACCCATGCTTACACCTTCAAATCAATCACCTTGCCCAGTTGGCCGTTGTCGTCGTCGGCAGCCGTGCGGTGGTTGTATTTCTGACCGAAACGGGACCTGTCACTGAAGCGGCTGAAAAGCAGGTCCAGAGCGCCTTTTTCCTCCGGGCTGAGAAATTCCGCGTAGCTGCCTCCCTCCACTTTGACCGCCAGGCGTGACGACTGAGTTTCGCTCTGCGGCGGTATGGCCACTGTCGCTTTTGACTGGCCGGTCTGGTCATTTTCGGCAGCAACCGACTTGCGCCGGGCTTCCTGACCGGTCAGTTGCTGGTAGGAGCTTATGCCGATTGGATTGATTTTCATGAGATATTCCTCTTACCTCTTAACCTCTATATGTCCAGGGCGTCTTTAGCCATTTTCTTGGCGGAGCTGATGACCACCGTATTGGCCTCATAGGCGCGCGATGCCGCCATCATATCCACCATTTCGTTAACCATTTCGATATCCGGCATCTTGACATAGCCATTCTCATCGGCGCTTGGATGAGAAGGGTCATGAACCAGCCGAAAGTCCGAATCCTTGTCGGCCACCACCTCCATGTCGGCTGAAGAAAACTCGGTGGTGCGGCCGGTTCTGACGGCTCGGCCTTTGAGATGTTGGCTGTGGGTGCCGGCCAGGCGAACCCGGGCAGCCTTCATTTGAGTGTCGAAGGACCCTTCAACCTTGGCCTCTTTGACGACCACCCGCTGGCGGTGATACGGCCCTCCTTCTTTGGTCTCAGTTGTTTCGGCGTTGGCGATGTTCTGAGCCACCACGTTCATCTTGGCCCGTTGCACCGAAAGACCCTTCGACGAAATTTCGATAGCACTGAGAATGCCCGACATGGCTTGTTCCTTACCTACTGGTTATTGCCTTTTTGATGCCGCCGAATTTCAGTTGCAACAGCTTGGCGGCGATCGTGTAGCGCAGTTCGTTCTGAGCCAGATGGGAGACCTGGGCGTCGATATCCACCGAGTTCATTTCTCCCTCGGCCAGCCCGGCTTGCTCGATATCCGGCGGCTGGTTTTCGTGACGGCCGAGCGGAAGGTGGCCCGGATGGGTCGTGGTACCGCTCAAGCGACTGCCCTCGCTTGTGGCCCGCTCAAACTCCTGCTGGAAATTGATATCCTGGCTTTTGAAACCGGGTGTAGAAACATTGGCGATATTGCCGCCGATCAGTTTCTGCCGAAAGGACGACAGGTTCAGATATTTCTCGAACCTGGGGACGCCGATCCGTTGAAACATGAATGTGCTGAGTTTATTTTCCATAACGCACAATTACCTGTACCATTTCGCCCATCATCGAAAGCAAGCGCAATGCCAGACGGCCCCGAGTATGTGATAGCCTGTTGGCTGTCAATCGATTACGGGCCCGCCACACGGTCGCCGGCGACTCGCGTTTGAGCCCTGGTGGGGAAAGAATTTCCCTTGCGGCAAGAATATTTTTACTTATCGGCGGTGATGTAGTAAAGCTGGGACGACGGTTCCTTGAGGGAAAGCTCCATCGTAAGTATGAGTACGTCGATGCGGCGGTTATGGGCCCGGTTTTCTATGGAATTATTCGGTCGTTTGGGGCGGAATTCGCCGTAGCCCAGGGCCGAAATCTTGTCCGGCGATATATCGTGGTTGTCAAGAAAGTAGCGCACCACCTCTGTCGCGCGGGCGGCCGACAACTCCCAATTGGACGGGTACGTAGGCGTGTTGATCGGCCGATCGTCAGTGTGCCCTTCGATTCGGACATGGTTGGGTAATTTTTTTATCTCATCGTAGATCAGGTCGAGAACCTCGACGGCCCGAGGTTCGAGGGAAGCCGATGCCTCCCGGAACAAGGCCGACTCCATGATGTGGACGACCAGCCCGCGTTCCGTGATTTCCGTCTGGAGTTCCTCACGGCGACCGAGTTTCTTGAATCGCTCCTGAATCTTCATGTTGATCATGCGCAGGTCGCCGAGCTTGAGCAGGCCGTGGCCTTCGGTCTGTTGTTCCTCCCAGTTGCGATGCAACACGTCCTCTCCACCCTTCAATACGCCATGCAGGGCCTTGGCCACCTTGCCGAACTTCTTGGCGTCGATCTGAGACATGGAATACATGACGATAAAAAAGGCCAAGAGCAATGTTATCAGATCCGCGTAGGTCAGCAGCCAGCGCCCGAGATCATCATCATTGTCGAAGCTTTTGCGTCTTCGGCGCAGTTTCAGTCCTCGGCTCCGCGATACTTGGGCGGCACAAATGTCAGCAGTCGTGTGCGAATATTCCTGGGATTGTCACCCGACTGCAGACCGGTGACACCTTCCATGATCAGTTCCAGGTGGGCGATCTCTTCTTCATGACGCATCCGGAGTTTGTCCGCCACCGGCAGGAAAAACAGGTTGGCCAGGCCGACTCCCCAGAGAGTGGCGATGAAGGCACTGGCTATGTTGGTCGCCATG
>CBFCYQ010000295.1:0-3519 GCA_965602205.1 uncultured bacterium
GCCGTCTTCGAAACCCTGAAGAGAGATGGCTTCCAGCCTGATATACTCCACGCCCATGACTGGCAGGCGGCTCTGATAGCTCCAATGCTGAAGACGATTATGGCAGGCGACAGGTTTTTCGCCGGCGCTAAAACGGTGCTGACTATTCACAATCTCGCCTACCAGGGAACGTTTGAAAAAGACTCGTATGAGAAGCTGGGTCTGCCTTCCGAACTTTTTCGCGCCGCCGGTCCGTTCGAGTTTTATGAAAAAGTAAACTTCCTCAAAGCGGCAATCTCTTTTGCCGACAAGATAACCACCGTCTCCGAGCAGTACGCCCGGGAGGTCCAGACACACGAGTTTGGCTGCGGCCTGGACGGTGTCCTTGCGCAGCGGGCCGATGATCTGGTGGGTATTCTGAACGGTGTGGATTACAGTGTCTGGTCGCCGTCACGCGATCGCAAGATTCCCTTCAAATACCATCGCGCCAACCTGAGCGGTAAGAGAGGAAACAAGGTCGAACTTCTGCGGCATGCCTCGTTGCCGGTAAGGGAGAAAACGCCGCTTATCGGGGTGATTTCGCGCCTGGTCGACCAGAAGGGTTTTGACCTGGTGGCGGCCGTGGCCGACAGGTTGTTCAAAAAGAACATCCAGATGATCGTTCTCGGCTCGGGCGCGGAAAAGTACCATAAGTTCCTCCAAAACCTGGAACAGAAATACCCCGATAAGTGTCGCGTCTACTTGAAATTCGATGACAAGCTCGCGCACTGGATTGAGGCCGGCTCCGACATCTTTCTGATGCCGTCCCGGTTCGAACCCTGCGGACTTAACCAGATGTATTCCCTGAAGTACGGGACGGTGCCGGTTGTGCGCCGCGTCGGGGGACTGGCCGACACCGTGGAAGACTATGACGAAGACACCGGCACGGGGACGGGGTTTGTGTTCGAGGAGTATACGGAAGAAGCCCTCCTGGAGGCTCTCGAGCGCGCCCGGCGTCTGTTCGCTCGAAAACGTCAATGGACCAAAGTCGTCAAAGCGGGGATGGCGCAGGACTTCTCCTGGAATCAATCTGCGCAAAAGTATCATCGCCTCTTTGAGCGACTCGTACACTCATAAATCGCATATACGAGTATTTGAAAAGACTGGTTACAATTTGGCTGCCGGTGATACCGGCCATACTGATCTACGCCTACCTGGCCCATCAGTTGAATTTCATTCAGGATGACGCCTATATCTCTTACCGGTACGTCGCCAACTTTCTGAATGGCGACGGCCTGGTTTACAATATCGGCCAGCATATCGAAGGGTTCACCAACTTCGGCTGGGTGGTTTACCTGATTCTGCTGGGCCGGCTCGGCATCGATTTCCTTCTCTTCTCACAGATCACCGGGCTCCTTCTGGGCGGCGGCTTTGTTGTACTGGCTTTCCTGACGGCTCGTGAAGTTTTTGGAGAACGTGACCGGTACTTCGCGCTGCTGCCGGCCTACCTGGTGGGAATGAATGCCTCGCTGGCGTACTGGTCGCCGGCCGGGCTGGAGACGGCAGCCTTCGCTTTTCTGGCGGCCCTGTCTTTTTATCTGTACCTGAGGCGGAGCTGGGCTCTGGCGGCATCGCTGGCTTTGGCCGTGTGGATCAGGCCCGAAGGAGCGGTTGTGGCCGGTGTTCTTATCGTCGTCGAGGCGATCCTCAGACGGGGCCTGCCCCGCTACACCATATTGAGCAGTCTGCTGGCGCTGGTGTATTCGCTGCCGCTGGTGGCGTTCAAGATATTCTATTACGGTTCGATCTTTCCCAACCCCTTCTTTGCCAAAACCGGCTGGCATGTCGAGCATCTGGCCAGCGGCCTGGAGTATACTGGACGGTTCATGACGCACTACGGATTTTACGGAGTTGGATTTATCCTTCCGCTGCTGTTTTTCAGAAAGCTGTCGACAGCCGCCAAAGCCGTCTGGTTTTTCACGCTGCTGTATTGTCTCTATGTCGTTCTGGTCGGGGGAGACGTTTTGAAGGTCCACCGGTTCTTTATACCCGTATTCGGCACTGCCGCCATTCTCGCAGGGGTTTCCCTCTGGCACCTGGTCTGTAAGCTCCGGGTGGGCACGCGCATGCTCCTGCTCCTGGTGGTGTCCCTGCCGCTGCTGGTTCTGACATATGTTCTGCCGAGGTCGTTCGTCCGCCAGTATAACCGGCTCGAGATTTTTTTTACGCAGAAGATGACCACCCAGTCGACCCTGCTAAAGGCGTCCGACTCGACCGACTTTTCGGTGGCCATCGCCACTATCGGCCGATTTGGCTACGAGCTTCTCGGTCACGAGATAATTGACCTGGTGGGCCTGACGGACTCCACTATCGCCCGTCACTCCGAGGAGCCTATACCCGGGATGGAGACCACCTGGAAGGAGCGCAAGCACAACAGCGGCTATCTTCTGCGTCGCGCTCCTGACTACATTATGTTTTCGACAGGTATTAAGCCGTCGGCTCCGGCCGAGCGCGCTCTTTTGCTTTACCCGGAATTTCTCCAGTCATACCGCACAATTGGGTGGATTTCTCCGACGAATCCGGGGCTGACGCTGTATGCTTTCAAGAGGGTTAGAGCCGTCACCGGGGATTTTCGGCCCACCTACCCCGTGGAGTACGTAGAGAATTTCAAGGCCGGTCTGGATGCCTATGGCCGGCGGGAACATCGCAAGGCTCTCGAATATTTTAACCGGGGGCTGCAAGTCTCACCACAGCCGTACAATCCTTATCTGCTCTACGGCAAGGCGTTCAGTCACATGGTGCTCCAGCAGCACGATATTGCCCGGCCGATTCTGCATTACCTGCTCGAACAGGATTCGCTTATTTTCGAGGCACACCGTGACCTGTACCTGTATGCACTTTACGACGGAAAACCCGAGGAGGCGGAGCTGCATCTGAAATGGCTGGAGAGACTCATTCCGTGGGACGTTGAGAAAATTAAGGCCAACTTCGCCCGGCGCGTGCTTGATATCAAAAGCGGGCAGCAACCCTGAGGCTGATTGTTGACAATGCCGATCCCGTACATATTTTAAGGGATAATATCCGAAACACAATTAGTTGGTGAACATGACAGAAGAACTGAAGACCAGTATCAAGAAATTCCTCCCGGTGATACCGGCCCTGATCGCCTACGCGGTTCTGGCCAATCACCTGAACTTCATTCAGGACGATGCCTACATAACGTATCGCTATGTCGCCAATTTCCTGAACGGCGACGGGCTGGTATGGAATATCGGCGAGCGAATCGAAGGGTTCACCAATTTCGGCTGGACCATCTTCCTGATTCTGTGGGGTGCCCTGGGAGCGGACTATATACTTATCTCCAAAATCACCGGCTTTCTTTTCGGGGCCGGTATCATTGTCCTGACCTACCTGCTGGCTCAAATGGCCCTGGGGGAGAAGAGTCGCTGGTTTGTGTTTCTGCCGGTTTAGCTTGTCGGGGTGAATCAGACCCTGGCGTACTGGTCACCGGCCGGTTTGGAAACCGCCGGCTTTGCTTTTATGGCTATGCTGTCTTTGTAT
>CBFCYQ010000296.1:0-3489 GCA_965602205.1 uncultured bacterium
CGGGCGTCCCCGCTGAAGTCGTTGCCCCATCGGTGGATAGAGCCACCCTCGAACGACGACAGATAGAAGTTGCCCTCGTTATCCTCGGCAATGCCGTCCAGGGTACGCAGCCCGGAGTACTTGATAATAGAAACGGTGTGGTCCGGCAGGCTGATTTCCCTTATCGGCGGGTTGTCGAACCAGGCGCCGACTATCAAGCGGTTGTTGCGCCTGTCAAAGGCAATTCCCGAAATGAAGGGGATGCCGGTGGCTATAGTTGCGGTGGACAGATCACTGAGGCGCAGACGCTGAACGGCGCCGCCGCCGGGGTCGGTTACGTAGACGTATCCCGATGTGTCGGCGGCGCAGTCGTTGAGCCTGACTTGCATGGGGAAGTAGACTTCGAACAGCCAGTTACCGGTTAACAGATCAAATCCGTTTAAGCCGCCCTGCTCATCGACGACGAAAAGCGTATCGCCGACGATTGTCGAACCAATGGCATACCGGAGCGACGAGAAGACTGTCGTATCCCAGGCAGCGTCGATCTGTATGATATTGCCATCGGCGGTGTTGGAAATGAAGTAGCGATCTTGGACGGTGTCGAAAATCACGCTCTCGGGAGCATCAATCAGACTCTGAGCCTGAACAGATGCCGCAAGGCCGGCAAGAAGCACAGCCAGTGTGACCAATGCACGTCGGCGCATAAATTTACCTCGTGACTTGGAGTTTTGTCTCTGCGTCTAATTTACTGCGTCACTGCGGGCCGGTATCTAACACAGGAAGTCGAACAAAGCCCCAAGGCCGGCAATAAAGTCCAGTTTCGGCGTTTGCCAGAATAATCGAGCCGGCCGGTGGAGAGCCCATAAGCGTTGTCTTACTATACGAAGGCAAAGCCCGCAAGATTCGCGAGACAAGGAAGATGCCGGGAAAACCATGGCCAAACTTGTTTGACCATGACACCCGATGTCAGGAACCCACGGCAAACCGCGGGGTACCCGGCGGCCCCGCCGGCGACATCGTCGGTGGCCCCACCACCTTTTTTGAAGACGAGAGGTGGTGAGAGGAGGGTGTCGGGTTTCTCGGTCGCGGCGGCGACCTCGGAACGCCGACCTACATAAGCCCCAGACGAGAAGCCGATCCGGAGGGGAAAATTAAACTGGCGCGGGTATTGTGCGGATTGTTTATTCTGTCCAACCGTGGTCAACCGGTGTCACGGGAACGGAAAGGCCGGACCCGGTCGGGCTAACGGAGATGGGAACACACGGGCGTTTCGGGGTGTTTTAGCGATGGTGTGAGGGGGCCGTTAATAGTGTTCAACTGTGACCGGCATCTGCCGATTATAGATACATGTCAGTTTCGGAAAAAGGGCTCAGCGCATAATGAGAGTGCCAATATTGAGAAAGCTTCAGACAGTTTGCCTTCTGGCGATCCTGGCAGCTCCGGTAATCGGGCAGGACCAGCCGGATAAGGATGCCGAGTTCGAGGCAAAGTTCGTTCTGGATTTGCTGGACAAGGTCACGTGGCCGAATAAGGGCCAGGGGTCGGACACCGAGACGGCCGTGATTACGGTTGTCGGGCAATCGGCGCTGACGCCGAAACTCAGAGAGATGGCGGCCGGTCGCAAGGCCGGGAAACGCCCGGTTGAAATCCGTGAGGCGGCGGTTACGGATGACTTTTCCGGTTCGGCCATTCTTTTTATAGCCACCTGCAGTCTGAGGGACCTGGCCAGAATTCTCAAGAAAGTCGACGGCACGACGATTCTTACGGTCAGCCAGGCGGAGGAGTTTGCGCGTTACGGAGTGATGATAAACTTCTACAAGGAAGAGGGCGACGCCAAAGTCAAGTACGAGATAAACCGGCTGGTGGTCAAGTTTGCGGGGTTGAAAATCGACGAGGGGTTGGTCAAGAAGGCCCGTATTATCTGATAGTCTCTGCCAAATCAGGTCAGTTTTTGTTCACGCCTGCAGTTGGGCACAGAATTCAATAGTTCGGCAAGATCGGGGATATCGGCATAATCGGCCAGAGCATGGTCGTAGATATCTTCAAGCTGGTAATCCCTGGCGCCATAATTGATGACGACATAAGGCACGGCGCTCTTCCGGCAGTTGCTGACGAGGCGGTAGAGTTCTCCCTTGGCCGGGAAGCGGGCGTCGCAGACGACAAGATCGGCGATGTCGGGCAGGCTGTTCTCAAATTCCGCGAGATTGTCGGTACAGCTAATATGCACGTTGATCTTTTCGGCGGCGGCGGTGTAAGCGCGGCTGATTTCCTTATCGGCGGTGAATACCAGAAGATTCTTTAAGTCTCGGAAAGCACCCGCGTCGGGATCGGCGATGTCGTCGGCTGCGACCGGGAGTGTCACCGTAAAGGTAGAGCCGCAGCCTTCGATTGATTCGGCGGTCAGTTCGCCGCCGTATTCGCGAGCGATGTTGCGGCAGATGGACAGCCCCATGCCGATGCCGGGCGACTCATCTTTGCCCCAAACACCCCTGGTGGAGAAAAACGGGTCGAAGACTCTGCTCATATTCTCCGGCGGGATACCCAGGCCGGTATCGCTGACGCGAACTTCGATGTGATCATGTTTGTTGCGGAGGCTGACAGTGACGGCGCCCTCTCCCCTGATGGCCTGGCGAGCGTTGACCAGGAGGTTCAATAGCAGGTGCTGGATTTTTCCGGCCGACACGATTACCGGGGGAACGTTATCCAGGTGAGCTGTCAGTTCGACCGAATCGTAGTGCATTTTTTCGCGGACCAGCCGCAGGGTTCGGGTGATGATTTTCTTGAGATTTTCCGGGGCCGTTTTTTCCGGGCGGGCATTTGAAAATGAGAGCAGGGAGACCGCGACATCGTTGGCTTTTTCGGCCAGGTGCGATATTTCCTGGACGGCCTCGGGCACGGACAGCAGGCCGCCGTCGCGATTCATCTCATCGATGATATGAGAGGCGTTCCCGATAATGCCGCCGAGGTAGTTGGAGAATTCGTGGGCCACGCCCGCGGCCAGGGTGCCTACGGCCGACATTTTCTGTCCCTCGGCCAGCATCTCCCGCGTCTGCAACTGTTCGGTAATGTCCTCGCCCACCGCCAGGTAATAGATGAGATTACCGGAATCATCGGTGACGGGAGTTATGATTTTGTGTTCCCAGTAAACCCCGCCGTCCTTGCGTCGATTCCGGATATCGCCCACCCAGGCCCTGCCGCCGGTGATGGTATTCCACAGTTCGTCGTAGAGCGCCGGGTCGTTGCGCCCGGAGTTGAGCAGGTTTGGCTTATGCGCGAGGACTTCTTCGGGAGCGTAGCCGGTGACCTCGGAGAAGCGGGGATTGACGTACTCGATGCACCCGCGGGGGTCGGTTATCATGATCATGTTGGGCGACTGTTCGACAACGGCGGAGAGTTTTCGAATTTCGTTTTCTCTTTCGGTCCGTTCGGTGACGTCACGGAAACTCCAGACGCGTCCGGCGGTCCGGCCGTCGCGGGTGAGCGGGCAGGAGAAGCGCTCGAAGACACGAC
>CBFCYQ010000297.1:0-3488 GCA_965602205.1 uncultured bacterium
GGGATTGCTGCTGCTGGGGATTCTCGGCACGGTTACGATGTCCGTGGCGGCATCCATCGACTACGTGGACGACGCGATCAACAAGCTTGGGGACGAAGCGGCCAAGCAGAGCGGCGGTGCGGCGCCCTGCTTGTCCTGGCCCATATACAGGGTCAGGTGGGGGAAGGGGATTTCGATGTTCTTTTCATCGAAGCGTTGTTTCAGCAGGCGATTGAAGGCGCGGCCGACGTTCCATTGTTTGATGGGCCTGGTTTTTATGCGGGCTTTAACTATCAGAGCCGAATCGCCGAATTTGTCCAGGCCGAAGACTTCAATCGGTTCCATGATGTCGCCGGCCACCTTCTCGTCGTTTCGGAGTTCATCGCCCACCTGCTTTATGACCTCGATGACCTCGTCGATATTCTCGCGGTAAGCGACGCCGATATCGAACACGGCAAAGGAGAAATCCTGCGTCATGTTGGTGACGAGATCAATCTGGCCGTTGCGGACATAGTGGACGCAGCCCGCCAGGTCGCGGAGGACGACCATCCGCAGGTTGACTTTTTCGACCAGGCCGGCTTTGCCGGCGACCTGCACGACATCGCCCACCCGGATCTGATCCTCCAGGAGGATGAAGAATCCGCTGATGATATCCTGTACCAGCTGTTGCGCGCCGAAACCAATCGCCAGACCGACCACACCGGCGGCGGCCAGGATCGGGCCGATCTCGATACCGAACTCACCCAATACCGTGACCAGGGCCACGATCATGATGGTGGCGCTTAGCGCGTACCGTACCAGAGACCCCAGCGTTTTGGCTCTCTTCTGGGTCTCGCCTTCAAAGCGGTCCCTGGTGAATATTTTGTGCAGCCGGTCGGAGACCAGGCGGGCGAGTCTTAAGGCCACCATGGTGAGTATGACTATCAGCAGCAGTCTCAGCCCGCTGGTGGTGAGCCAGTCGGTGACCCGAGTAATCCAACTGTCAAAATTCATATTCGACTCCCTGACTGTTAATTTCTCTGATTGACATACATCCCAAGAGACAAAAATCAACGGTGTATGTCAAATTTCAAATTACGGCTGGGGTGGGCGCAGGCCGGCGATTTCACCGTGGTCGAGCGGCCCTGACAGCCCGTCGTGGCGCCTTGCCCGCAGGGGCGGGGCGAGCAATCGAGACAGTCGCGGTTACAATTTACTTGACCATCAGAAGCAGTTGGAATAGATTGATATTACCGGGGATAACAGCAGCAAGTGAATATCCTTAAGACATGCGGGCCGACCGGTGTTGGCTGTCGGCAATTGTGATGGCGATACCGGGTGTCGATGGTCTTCGGCGCGTTGCTACACTTGCAAGGCGCAGACGTATGGAGAGGGAATCGGTCGAAGAGAACCAATATATCATAGAGATTTTACCGAAAGGGAGGAATTATGCCTGACTACACGGCCCTGAAGAGGGAAGAGGACGGCCCGCGGGCGGCCGAGCGGCTGCTGGCGTTGCGCCGCCAACTCCGAAAGGAGATTCCGCGAAAGACAGTTCGCGACACGTTGCTGCTGGCGACCTGGAACATCCGCGATTTTGACTCTAACAAGTTCGGTCACGGGTTCCGACTGCCGGAATCGTTCCACTACATCGCCGAGATAATTTCGGCCTTTGACCTGGTGGCGGTGCAGGAGGTCAACCGCAATCTTTCGGCCCTCAGGCGTGTGATGAGGCTTTTGGGCCGAGGCTGGAGTTATATTGTCACCGATACGACCGTGGGCAGTTCCGGTAACCAGGAGCGCATGGCTTTCGTGTATGACCGGAGAAAAGTTACGTTTCAGCACATCGCGGGCGAAATTGTCCTGCCGCGCGGGAAGAAGATCGGCGGCAAGATCATCCTTCCCGAGGACTGCACAACCAGTGCCGATATAGTCATACCCCGTGGCAAAAAGCTGAAAGAGGAGATAGTGCTGCCGAAAGGGACGGTGATCGAGGCGGAAAGGCAGTTCGCCCGGACGCCTTACCAGGTGTCGTTCCAGTCGCGGTGGTTCAAATTCAGCCTGTGCACGGTTCACATTTACTACGGGGCCGCGAGCGGCAAAAAACTGACGCGGCGCATCGCCGAGATCGACAGCATTGCCGCCTTTCTGGCCGACCGGGCGCACAAACAGCCGGATAATTTCATCCTGCTCGGAGACTTCAACATTGTCCACCCGGAGCATAAGACAATGAAGGCGCTGACTCGGCACGGTTTCAAAATCCCGGTGCCGTTACAGGATATAACGACCAATATATCCCAGGAAGAGTATTATGACCAGATTGCCTTCATGACCCGCCCGAATGAGCTGCAGCTTGGGGATAGCGAGAGCAACGCGGGCGCCTTTTATCCTTACAAGTCGGTGTTTCGACCGCAGGACTACGACACCTACTACAAATACATGGTTCCAAAACTGAGAGACATCGACAAGAAAGGCCACCGGCGTAACGCGGCCGGAAAGCGCGAGTACTATGCCAACGAGTGGCGCACATTCCAGATATCGGATCATCTGCCGCTATGGGTCGAGTTGAAAATTGATTTTGCCGATCGTTACCTGTCGGGAATATAATAACACGCTCAGGTGACTGCGTCCGGCAGTCGTCGGAAGGTCTATTCAAACTCGAACACGTTTTGTACTTCAGGCCGACAGTACGTCGCTGCGCCGGTGTGAACGGTCAGGTTGTCCAGTATTTGTACCTGACCTTGGCCGTGAGTATGACCGCAGAGGACTGTGAGGTTGCGGTCGGGATGGTTTGTCATGGTTTCGTGCAGGACATCGCCGACGGTCTTGCAGGCGAAATGCGGCAACCACTTGTCGGACGAGACTTCGCCTTTGTACCATGATGCCTCGCGGAAGGGCGGGGCATGCATGAGGGCGATGACGTGCTGATATGACTGCAGGGCTGCCGGGAGCACTTTCTGAAAATGCTCCGCGGCCTGGTCGGCCAGCGCTTTCATGATATGCCACCTGGCCTGCCGGGCATCTATGGATTCCAGCCATTTCATCTGCTGCAGTGAAATCTTTTCGGGCTTTGGCCCAGAGGTGTTGTCGGCAGGAATTATCGCCAGGAATTCTTCGATGAGAAAGTGGTCGTTCAGCAACAGATCGGAGCCTTCGTAGTCGCCGAGCCTGCCGTCGGCCCAGGAGTCATGTCCGATGAGTCCCACGGTGGGTGTCACCTCGACGACGTCGGTGGCGGAAAGCCAGGCCAGCCGGTCGGACTGCCGGCATATCTTGTCGACCTGGGTTCGTGTATCGGCGATGGAACCGCCGTAGAAATCGTGGTTGCCGAGGACGAAATAGATGTTTCGTTCCAGAAGCCCGGCCATCTCGTCAAGATAGGGGACGACGCTGTCGGCCTCGCCGGTGTCCCCGGTGATGAGCACGGCGTCGGGGTTGTGCTCCGCCAGCGAGTCGACGAAGGCCAGGAACTCGTGGTAAGGCACGAAGTTGAGGTGAATATCTGTCAGCCAGGCGATTTTTTTCATGGT
>CBFCYQ010000298.1:0-3467 GCA_965602205.1 uncultured bacterium
AAGTGCAATAATGACAACGCGATGCGTTCCGCTTCCGGAATCGAGCCTTCGAGAGGCCATCCCACCAGCCTTAATATAGCACATCACACTGCCAGCCCTTGGCAGTGAAATGTGAGTTTTTCTAAGAAAAGTAGGTTTTTTTGACCGGTTTCGGGACTATGAAGATAGACACAGTCCGGTTTTGAGCTGCGGCGTTGTTCCTCAGAAGCGGAAGGTGACACCGAGGGCGGTATAAACGACCAGTCGCGTCTGCATGTACTCGGCAGGGCCCGATATGTTCGATATTGGCAGAGGCAGGCTGTTGAACGGAGAACCGGGGGCGATGTTGACATCCATCTTGCTTGCGATATAGCGCAGGCCGACATCACCGGCCAATGCGAAACTCTCGGAGATGAGATACTCGGCGCCAAAACCGGCAAGACACCCGGAGGGAGACAGGGCATCCGCGATCGGCTCGAGGTCGACAGAGGCGTCGTCAAGGCAGACACGGGTGGAGCCGAATCCCTTGAATATCTCCGCCGCCAGCAGAGCACAGACGCCGCCCGCCTCCGGCTTACTCAGGTAGTAGCGTGCCCCGATACGGAGGATGAGGGTGCTGGTCGATGCTTCGCAGTGGCCGGCCCCGATGGAGATCGAGTCACTTTCGAGGGCGGGGTAATCGAGATCGAGTGTGTACTTGTAGTAGTCAATTCCCAAAGTAAGGGCGAGATGTTTGCCGGCCATCCAGCCAAACCAGGCGCCGCCGCCCTGGTCTTCGGGAGGGATGGTGTTGTAATAGCTGCACTGCCGTACCCCGAACAGAAGACCGGCCGACGCACTGTCGGTTGACATAACAAGCAGAAGCAGGGGTGCGATAACGAGTGCTTTAAAGTTATGCATACAATCCCCGTTAAGCTGGACGCCAGAGAGGCCGCGACCGGAGATGATCTCAGTGTCCGGTTTAGTCTATATACGCTGGCGTGCGCGGCCGGTTTCTTGTGAAATCGAGCGTGACGCGGCCGGCGGGGCAACGTTTCCTGTGAGGCGTGATGTGATTATTGGAAATGGTGCGTGATGGAAGGCCGCACCACCGGCCCTCTGATAAGAGTTCACGCTTTACGTGCGTGGCCGTGGTGCGACCTTATGTACCTGCAAACCCGGTAAGGGAGTCAACACTACCGCCCGGGTGTTCTTGACTAAGTACTGTTTTAGAAACGGAAGTTGAGACCAAGGCCGGTGTACATGGTCATGGTCGTCAACTTGACCTCGGTGTCCTCGCCCAGGTCAATTCCCACCAGGTCGCCCGCAATGCCCAGGTCGCCGTCTACCTTGGTGATAACGTAGCGAAGGCCCAGATCACCGTTGACGGAAAACACATCGGAGATGAAATATTCACAGCCGAAACTGAGCATGAGTCCATATGGAGCGAGCAGGTCCTCCACAGGTGCTATGTCCGCGGAAGCGCCCTCAGCGCTGACGCTGGCGGAGCCGAAGGCTTTGAAGAGTTCGGCGGCAAAAACAGCGGAAACCGTCCCTTCTTCCGGCGGTTTCAGGTAGAATTTCGCACCACCGCGCAACATAAACGAACCCAATGAAACATCGGCCTCGGTGTCTTCGTCCGTGACACCCTCGATGGCCGGCACTGTCAGCTTGACTTTGTACTTCCAATAGTCCAGCCCGGCGGTGACCACAATGCGTTCGCCCGCGACGAATCCGAAGTAGGCGCCCTGACCCTGGTCGGTCGGCAGGATGGTGTTGTGATAGCTGAACTGACGGACGCCGAAAATTATTTCGGCCGAGGCACTACCGGCAAAGATGACCAGCAGGAGAGCCGCAGCAACAGCCAGTGTTAACAAGCGTTTCATTCAATCCTCCTTAGTTTGGATTCTCACAAGATCGATATCTGTGTTAACCCCGCGTTAAAGTGACTTTCGTCTTTTCAATCTAATACCATCGCCTGTCGAAGGCAACCGTCAACGTCTTCCCGGCAGGCGTCCCGTATAAGAAGCGTTTTCGCTCTTACTTTAGCAACACAATTTTTCTGGAGGCGGTGACATTTTCTGACAGCAGGACGACAAAGTAAACGCCGGACGCCAGGGACCGTCCACTGCGGTCGGTACCCTGCCATTCAAAGCTGTGCCTTCCCGCCGGCAGGTTGCCTGAGTACAAATCATCGACCCTCTGCCCGAGCACGTTATAGACGGAGAGGTCGACCGATCCGGGCGAGGTGAGCTTAACGTTGATGCTGCTGCTGCTGTTGAACGGATTCGGGTAACACTGCAACAGGTCGGCATTGACGTTGATAGACGCACGCGACAACATCAGGATACCCCGCAGGGCAGACAGAAGCGGCGCTGCCGGACCGTTCATGCCCGCAGCAGCCAGGGCCTTCGTTAAGAGACGTCCCCTCTCCGACGGTGCGGGAAGGGCGGCCGTAAGAACTGTCAGGTTACCCTCGGTTCTTTGGTGAATGTCGATGTTGCCCAGAGAGCACAGTCGTTCTCCGAAGGTGCAAAGGGCATCCCCGGTTTCGTGGCTGTGATGATCAGCCCGGACGGCCGGTCCCGGCACCGAGAGCTTGCCGGATTCCGCGGCGCGACAGGTGGCATAGGCGCTGTCGACGGACCGGGTGTAAAAGTCGCCGAATTCTGAATAGGGCAGGTAGTCTCTGGCCCAGGCATAGAAAAGAGGGTGCGTGGTTATCAGGTACTGGGCGATGATTCCGACCATCAACAGGCGGGCCTTGATTCTCATTTCGTCCGCTGTGATGAGGCGGCCTTCGCCGTATCGCTGCGTGAACAACTCTGAGGCGTTTACAATCAACTCGGGATCGTAAGCGACTGCAATCCGTTCGGCGGCCTCCTGCAGGTCCGGGTTTTCGAAGTAAAGCACGGACGACATCGCCATCTCCATCACTGCATGCTGGATACCGGCGGGAGGCAGATACTCCCGGTGGACAATGTTGTCGGCGGCGATATGCGAGAAATAACCATAGGCAAGCGCCTGCCGCTCGAAGTCGTCACCGGCCAACTCCAGTAAGATGGCGGCGAAGCGAAAATCGGAATGAGCATACTCCGGCCCGATAACCGTGAATATGTCCGGGCTGTTGTTGGCATGCAAGTAAGTCTGGCTCAGGCAGGCCGGCGGCACCGGATCCATGAGGCTGACCTCGTAGCCTATCATATAATGGGTCGGGTTGCCCCATCCAAACGTCGAAGGCACCATCAACAGAGTCACAGCAGCCGCCCATACCAGACAGCGGGCACTTCGCAGCCGCTTCTTATTTCCGTTCGTTACTCGTAACATGAAACCCCTGAACGCTGGCTTCTATCTTGAAAGGCATCGTCACGTTCGCGACTATTCCGACAGCACCCTTTCAAAATAGGTTTCCGACCGCAGATCATAAGAAAATACGCCCAGGAGGAGTCGAACCCCCAACCTTCTGATCCGTAGTCAGACGCTCTATCCAATTGAGCTATGGGCGCATT
>CBFCYQ010000299.1:0-3463 GCA_965602205.1 uncultured bacterium
GGTGTAACTCCTCATGCCACAGCGCGAATCGGGGGTTTACTTCGCTGCGTTCAGCATCTCCGACGATTCCCCCCACCTCCATTTATTATAATTTCATACAAATCAATAAGTTACAGTGACGCAGAAGCCGGATCATTTGCTTATACCCGCACCCTTTGGCTATATCGCTGAGTGTCATGCAATAACTTGCGACGATCATAGACACAATTTGGTCACACTGTAGGTGGCTAAATTTGCCGGAGACCATCAATGATTTTGAGAACCTTAGAGATGAGGCGGAACGGCAGGGCACCGGCAGTTGCCTGATTCACGGTTCCGGAAAACAGAACATTGAGTTGCGGACAGAAAAACAACCAGGAGCCAGTCGAGCCAGTGTGGCCAACAACGGCTGGAGCCGGGTAAATAGGGCGAAGATATCGAGGTAGTCTTCCCAGCAGGCGAAGAATTGGATCGTGAAAGCGCATTACCCCCAGACCATACTCAATCGGCCATGACGGTGAGCGTGCTGCTGCTCTGTCCAGCGGAATGCCAAATCTATTCCAACGCTTTTGCATCAAGTCAAACATCTCAGGCTTGGCAAAAACCTTGTCTTGAATAAGGGCATGCAGAAGTTTCAGAGTATCATCAACCGTGCTGTAGACTGCCCAGGAAGATCGCATCAGGAGAGGGATGTTTAACGGCATTGTGTCATACCAGAGCATCGCCGGTTCAGGAGTGGGAGCAATTGGCTCAGATCGACCAGCAAGCCATGTGTGGTGCATATTGAGAGGTTTGAACAGGAACTCCTCATGCACCTTATGTAAAGGCCTACCAGTCGTAGCCTCTATAATGGCGATGAGTAGTATGAAGTTGGTGTCGCAATAGCGCACCTTTTGACGTTTCAACTCACCTGATTGGGGGGGGAAGTGAGGAGATAGATGATCACGGACATTGCGTAAAATCTCCTCTAGGCTCAGCGACATATCCCCGTTTCGAGCCAAGCGGTCAATAAGGCTTAAACCAGCTCTCGGTCGATCCTCCAGCCAATCTGCGAGACCCGAAGTGTGGCTCAGTAGATGCTTGACGGTAATGGAGTCACTATGATCAATACCTTCTAACCTATGTATACCGCCGATCAAGTCTTTC
Organism: uncultured bacterium; assembly: GCA_965602205.1. Classification (GTDB taxonomy): domain Bacteria; phylum Zixibacteria; class MSB-5A5; order GN15; family FEB-12; genus DAOUUR01. The sequence goes on from CBFCYQ010000299.1 coordinate 1,126, forward strand.
GGGAGATAGACAGAGATCGGTTCAGCCAGATTGATGCTACCCCGCTCATGCAGTTTGAGGATTGCGGTCGTTGTCAGTAGCTTGTCAATACTGGCAATGAAGTAAGGCGTATCTGGCCGCATTGGTGGTCCGCCCGGTCTTGCTTCTCCAACTGCCCCCGCCCACTGAAAAGACCCGTCGCCGCTCCTTACTGCCAAGATAGCGTGGGCCACTGAACTCCGCGAGATCAGACCGTGCAACATGTCAAGCAGACGGTCACCCAGAATGTCATCTACCGTAGCCATAACGTTCAATCTAGTCAAGTTCTGCCGATTTGTCATGGTCCGAATTGGGCTGTTAGAGAAGTCCTGACACGTCGTCTGACTACGTAATCGGACTGGGCTGCAGATTCTCGTAGTCTCCATGCTGAACTCATGAGTCAAAGGAAACACGCCCGTTAACTCAACAAAAATGCCACAATAGACCTATCGAAAAAACGGTCACAATTCGGCCGCAATACGGTGTAAGTCCTCGTAGCACACCACGAGTATGGGGTTCGATGCCCCCCATCAATCGTCTTCGCGCGGCTTGAGGTACGTGCCGGTGAAATCGTTTTCCAGCAGTTCATTGAGGGAGGTGTGAATGGAGCGGTTTTTGTAGCCCAGTTCGGTTCGTGCCTTCCGGGACGAATACGCCCAATCATAGTCAACCATCCTGACCAGGTCGGGATAAAAAGAGACTTTCCCCCGGCCGGTGAGTTTGGTCAGAAACACGGAAGCCCGGGCAAGAAAATCCAGAAGCGGCCGCGGAATCCTGATCAAGTGGGGACTGCGGCCCAGTTCAACCGAGATCGACAGCACCAGGTCTCGAATGGTAATATTATCACCGGCGAGAATATATCTCTGGCCGGCCCGGCCTTTCACCAGCGCCGCTATTATTCCGGGTGCGACATCGCGGATATCAACCAGGTTCACACGATTGGGAAATTCCGGTATGAGAAAGCGGCTGAATGATTTGAGCGCCTTGCCGCGGTCATCGCCCGTTCGCGAGGGGGCGATCATAATGGATGGATTGACTATTATCAGTTCCGTGCCGCCCTCGGCGGCCAGGTCCTGCAATTCTTTTTCCGCCGCGTGCTTGGTCATAATATACGGTATGGTCAGGTGCCCGAGGTTAAACTCGTCATCTTCAGTGACGAACAAATGGTCCTGACGTCGGCGGGACTTGCGGGACAGAGCGCCGATGGCGGCCACGGTGGAGACCTGAACGAAGCGCGTCACACCGGCCTTCCGGGCCGCCTGAAAGAGATCGACAGCCCCGAAAGTGTTGATGCCCGTGAACTGGGTCAGGCGGTCCTTGCGGAAGTTGACCCAGGCGGCGGTGTGAATCACGGCGTCAATGCCCTGAACCAGGTCGGCTATTTCGTTCTTGTTGCGCAGGTCGGCATATCTTTTCTCCAGGTTGAGAGAATCAATATAGGCAGCCTCGGAGGTTTCTCTCAGGTGCGCCACCGGTTTGATGCCCTGACGTTGAAACTCGTATATCAGTTGTTTGCCCAGCGAGCCTGAGGCGCCGGTGATAAGGATTTTTTTGCCGGTTATGTCCATCTTGTGTGCGGTCGATTAAGATACTATTGCAGTCCGCTATTTGTTATATTGAAATAAATGATTTGGCCTTGCTTTTCAAACATTTTTAGTAGAAGAACCGCGCCGGCATGAAAAAAGTTCTTGGCAGAATCTGGACGGGGTGGAAGCGGTTCGCCCACGCTTTTGGCCGCTTTCAGACGGCGGTCATCCTCACGATCACCTATTTTGTCGTTCTGGCCCCGGTGGGACTGTTATTCAGAGTTTTCGGCTGGGACCCGCTGGAAGGCTCGGCCCGGGCCCGGAATAAGTCCAGCAACTGGAAGAAGTTGCCGGAAGGCCGGCCCGATCCACAGTCGCTACGTCGCCAGAGTTGAGTATGAAGATACTGGGGATTTCATGTTTTTACCACGATGCTGCCGCCGCCATGGTGGTCGATGGAGTGCTTCAGGCCGCCGTCAGTGAAGAGCGCTTTACGCGGATCAAGCACGACCCGGAACTGCCCAAAAACGCCGTGCAATTCTGCCTGGAAAGGGCCGGGACAACCATCAACGACATTGACCATGTCGTTTTTTATGACAAGCCCTTCACCAAGTTCGACCGCATCCTCACCGGGTACATGGCGACTCCGATCAAATCTTTTAAGGCTTTTTTTCGAGCCATGCCGGTCTGGCTCCGCCGCAAGCTGTGGATTGACCATCTCATCCACAAGGAACTGGGCTTTGAGGGCGAGACACTTTTTCTTCCACATCATCTGTCTCACGCGGCCGGCACAT
>CBFCYQ010000300.1:0-3442 GCA_965602205.1 uncultured bacterium
CGCCGGAATCATCGACGGCCCTCGGGTTCGGTTTCCGGGTGGGGTTCCTGGGGCTATTGCATATGGAGATAATCACCGAGCGGCTCTCGCGCGAGTACGGGCAGACGATTATCAACACGGTGCCGAATGTCGAGTTTCATGTATATAAAACCGACGGCGAGATGGTGGTGGTGGATAACCCGGCCAAGATGCCGCGACCGGGCGAGATCGACCACGTGGAAGAGCCGTACGTGGACGCGCAGATAATCGCGCCGACGGAGTATATCGGGGCGATGATGCGGCTGGCGACGGAGCGGCGGGGGGAATACAAGACGACGGAGTACCTGTCGTCGACGCGGGCCAGCCTGTCGTTTGCGTTTCCGCTTTCGGAGATAATATTCGATTTTTACGACAAGCTCAAGTCGGTGTCGCGGGGGTATGCGTCGTTCGATTACGGTCTGCCGTATTACCGGCGGTCGGATCTGGTGAAGCTGGATATTCTGATCAACACGGAGCCGGTGGATGCCCTTTCGGTGATAATTCACCGCGAGCGGGCGTTTAGCTGGGGCCGGAACCTTAACGAAAAGCTGCAGAAGCTGATTCCCCGGCAGATGTTCGAGGTGGTTATCCAGGCGGCTATCGGCAGCCGGATAGTCAGCCGGGCGACAGTCAAGCCGGTGCGCAAAAACGTGACGGCGAAGTGCTACGGGGGGGATATCACCCGTAAGCGCAAGCTGCTGGAGCGGCAGAAAGAGGGGAAAAAGCGGATGAAGCAACTCGGGAAGGTGGAGATACCCCAGGAAGCGTTCCTGGCGGCGCTGGAGGTAGAGCGGTAGGGGGGGAGATTAACTGCAAACCAATGCGGCGCAGGATTGTCTAACATGTGAATATACGAGGCTTGCGTTGCCGATGAATCTTGTTACCTTGCGATCTATGAGAACACTGACACTGGCGTTGTACCTGGTGGTGTTGCCGCTGAAACTGGCGGCGACATCGATCCTTATTCCCATGGATGAGGTGCAGACGGATCACCTCAAGGCCTACGGCGTGGTCTACAGGGCGCTCGATCAAGGCTACAAGGCCGAGTGGCTGCTCAATTACCGGGCCGGGTCGTTCCTGATCGAGTATTCCAAAGACATGGTCAATATGTGCCTGCTGATGGGGGTGACGCAGGAAGAAGTGACCTCGGGGGCGGTGGCGGATATATACCGGCGGATCGAAGTCGAGAACATGGAACGGGTGGAGCTCGAAAAAGCGCCGGTGATAGCGGTCTACGCGCCGCCATCGGTGCAGCCGTGGGATGACGCGGTGATGCTGGCGCTGACCTACGCCGAAATAAAATACGCGGTTATCTGGGATGAAGAAGTGCTGACCGGGGCACTCGACGAGTATGACTGGCTGCACTCGCATCACGAGGACTACACCGGGCAGTACGGCAAGTTCTACTATGCTTTCCGGGACCAGCTCTGGTACCAGGCGGACGTGCGCAATAACGAGAACATGGCCGCCAAGCTCGGTTACAACAAAGTCTCCGAGATGAAACGGGACGCGGCGCTGGCGATATACGATTACGTGCGGCGGGGCGGGTTTTTCTTTTCGATGTGTTCGGCGCCGGAGACGATCGATATCGCCCTGGCCGCGGTGGGAGTGGACGTGGCGCCGCAGCAGTTCGACGGCGACCCGGTGGACCCCGGGGCGCAGGAGAAACTGGATTATTCGCGCACGTTCGCTTTCGAGAATTTCAAGCTGACTTTCGATCCGATGCTGTACGAGCACTCGGATATTGATACCTACCCGGACCGGATAATGCGGTTCACGCAGGCGAATGACTTTTTCTACCTGTTCGATTTTGCGGCCAAGCTCGACCCGGTGCCGACGATGCTGGTGCAGGACCACGTGAACACCGTCGACGGTTTCATGGGCCAGAACACGGGTTTCCGCAAGTCGCTTTTGAAGAAGTTCGTCATCGTGCTGGGGCAGCCGGATAATTTCGACGAGGTGCGCTATATCCACGGCAACCTGGGCCGCGGGACGTTCACGTTTTTGTCCGGGCACGACCCCGAGGATTACCAGCACATGGTGGGCGACCCGCCGACCGACCTGTCGCTGCACAAGAACTCGCCGGGCTACCGGCTGATCCTCAATAATATCCTTTTTCCCGCCGCCAAGAAAAAAGAGCGCAAAACGTAAAGAGTTGGTCACGCCCGGTATAATTCTTGTTGAGCCGGCAGAAGAAGAGCGTGATATTTGGGGCATAAAGGCGGTGAGCCGTTATGGAAAAGAAGTACGACCGGACATATATAGCTATCGACTACGGTGAGCGCCGTATCGGGTTGGCCAAGAGCGACCCGATGGGTCTTATCGCCACGGCGCTGGCGACACTCGAAGTCGGTTCGATAAAGCAGGCGCTGGAGAAGATCGCGGCGATTATCGACGCCTACCAGCCGAACGGACTGGTTGTCGGTTACCCGCTGCTGGACTCGGGCGACCGCAGTGACAAGTGCGCCGAGGTCGACCGGTTTATCGAGAAGTTGAAAGAGTTTTACGACGGTCCGATTCACAAGGTGGATGAGAGTCATTCGACGACGGAGGCGGCCGATATCGTGCATGCGCACGGCCAGAAGGTCGGCAAGGACAAAAAGCGGCTTGACCGGTTGGCGGCGGTGGTGATTTTGCAGCGTTTTTTGGATGAAGCCTCGGTCTCGGAAGGTGAAGATTAGTCTCTAATGAGAGTGAAGACTATCATAACCGTGGTGGTGGTTATCGTGTTGATAACCGCCGTTTATGCGGCCCGGGCTTATTACGGGACGGTTGACCTGGGAGAGCGGACGGTGTCGGTCGTTATCGAGCGGGGCGACAGTTTCGGCGGCGTGGCCGATAAACTTGTCTCCGAGGGGGTGGTGAAATCCCGCATCATGCTCAAGTTGCCGGCGCGGCTGATGAATATCGACCGTAAGCTGGCCCCCGGCCGGTATGATTTTACGGGGGAAAACTCGTGCCGCACGGTGCTGGACAGATTCGCCCGGGCGGACTTTCTGAAGATAAAAATTACCGTGCCGGAGGGCGCGCCTATCTGGAAGACAGCCTCGATACTGGCGGCGGCGATGGAGTTCGATTCGGCGGCGGTGCGGGCGCTGGAGCGCGACTCGGCTTTCGTGGCGGGGCTGGACGTACCCGCTATGGAGGGGTACCTTTACCCGGAGACATATTATTTCCCGTGGGGCTCGCCGCCGGAAGCGGTGGTGACCGAGATGGTGGAGCTGTATCACTTGCAGACCGGCGGCATTTGGCCGGATTCGGCTCCGCTGGGTTTGAGCCGGCGCGAGATTGTCATCCTGGCCTCAATTGTCGAGGCGGAGACGAAAGTCGATTCCGAACGGACGATAATAGCCTCGGTATATCTGAATCGTTTGAGACGGCGCATGAAACTGGATGCCGACCCGACGGTTATTTACGGCCTGGG
>CBFCYQ010000301.1:0-3416 GCA_965602205.1 uncultured bacterium
CCGGGTATCTGAACCTGGTAAAATCAACGCGGTTTATTTCTCTGACGGCCGTGGTGGTTCTGATCACGGTGCTGGGATCGCTGTTGAAGGAACTGAAATACCTGGGCAGGCTGGCAGATGCCTGCAAAAGCTTATATGGCGGCAACCGCACCGCCGTCGCCGTCCTGCCGGGGCTGGTGGGATTGATGCCAATGCCGGGCGGGTCGCTTCTGTCGGCCCCTCTGGTTGACAATGTGCTGGCGGCAGGGAAGTATCCGCCCGAGTTCAAGGTCGTCAGCAATTACTGGTTTCGCCACCATGTCGAGTTCTTCTGGCCCGTCTATCCCGGGCTTATCCTGACCGAGGCCACCACCGGCATGCCGATTGGTTCCGTCTCGCTCGTGCAACTGCCGCTGGCGGCGGCGATGTTCCTGATCGGTTTGATTTTCTTTGTCAGGCGTATCGATGCCTCCGGAAACCGGTGTGGCAGCCTCCTCTCGGCCGCCGCGGGGATTGCCCGAACCATCTGGCCCATTGTACTGGCGATCGTCGTTTACGGCGTACTCAGAGTCGAACTCTCCCTGGCGGTTTTAGTCTCCCTGTTGCTGCTTGTGATCGTCGCTCGCCCCAAGGGACGCCTCTTGCTGCGGGCGCTTAGAGACGGTTTTTCGGTAAACTTGATACTGCTGGTCTTCGGCGTTCTCTCTTTTCAAACAGCCCTTGAGATATCCGGAGCCATTTCCGCGGTGACCCGGTTGACAACCTCGGCCGGTCTGCCGCCGGAAGCGGTCATTTTCGCCGTCTGCGGCACTATCGGCCTTTTAACAGGCATGGTCTCCGCCTATGTCGGGCTGGGATATTCGTTACTGGCGGGACTGCTGTACCAGCCGGAGATCGCGCCCGCGCACATCATGCTGGCATACCTTTCCGGTTACCTGGGCGTGATGCTGTCGCCTTCGCATCTGTGCCTGATCCTCACCAACGAGTTTTTCAAAAGTGACCTGGCTCGTGTCTACCGGTTAATGGTCCCACCGTTTTTATTGCTGGCGCTGATCGGATTTCTTATATATCTGTCACCATGGCCGCAGTTGTTCCGATAGGAGGTGGTCGGTGTAGCCGATAGATCGAAGGCTTGAACGGACAAGCCGACGATTGCGGCGGCTAACTGTGCTGTAAAGGGTCAAGAGATGAAAAAGCCCGGACTATATCATCCCTGGCGAGAACATAAGGCGTTGTCCGACAGAGGCATAGCATTATAGGGGCGGGAAAAACCCTGGAACTTTCCCCGGCCTTTTGGGTAATAAGGTTAGAACTTATCATAGGGTTGCGTATGGCAAAGCAGACCGAAAAGGACATTGATTACTCCCTGATAAGAGCCGTCCAGAACGGCGACATGGTGGCTTTTAACGAATTGGTCGACCGCTATAAGGGTCGCCTGATGAACGTGATTGGCCGGATGTTGTCGTCGGCCGAAGAGGCGGAGGATATCGTACAGGAGACCTTTGTCCGCGTTTATCAACACCGGCAGTCGTTCAACTTCGAGCATTGTTTTTCCACCTGGATCTATACCATAGGTCTTAACCTGGCGCGGAACGAATTGCGTAAGAGAAAGAAGTTCAAATATTACGAGATATCGGAAATGCAGGGAAATGAGAAGGAGTTTGCGGTCGAGATGAAACTGCCCACTCGTTTACCCGAAGTACTGGACACGGCTATCAAGCAGCTTCCGGAAAAGTATCGAACGGCCTTCATGTTGCGGGACGTCCAGGAGATGCCGTACGACGAGGTTGCCAAGGTTCTGAATGTCCCTCTGGGCACCGTCAAATCACGAGTGAACCGTGCCCGGATGATGTTGCGAGACAAATTACAGCCGAGAATGGAGGAATATAATGCGTTGTCGAAAAGCACGCTCCTACCTGTCAGCTTACTGTAACGACGAGCTTAGCGGCCGTCGCAGGCAGGCGGTCAGTGAGCATCTTTCGACCTGCTCATCCTGTCGAAAGGAGGAGGCGTTCCAGCGATCGTTGCGCCTGGCTGAGACGCAGTTGCCCCGGCTGGCGGTATCGAACGATTTCAACACCCGGCTTCTCAACCGCATCGCCGCCGAGCGCTTTGCCGAGACGAGAACGAAAGCCTATCTGCCCAGGCGGGCTCCGGTGCTGGCCTGGAGCAAGGTGGTTCCCGCCGTGGCTATGGCGCTGGTTTTCCTGGTTATGGGAGTATTTACGTTCCTGCCCGATAAGAACGGAGACACGGGCTACCTGGCGGCCGGAGATGATGCGACCTCCGACAATCGGTACCTGACCGTTCAGCCGGTGAATAATCCCAATATGACCATCAACCTCGACAAAGACTGGTCGTTAAATGCGCAATTGGCCCGGGCGGAGAGAATTAACCGTATTTCTGACCAAATCACCCCGGCGGGGAGTTTCGGCCTGGCGTCGAATGTCGCACAGGTTTCTTCCCGGAGAATCCGGCCGCTGCCGTATGTCGACCACTATTTCCAGGTGCGGTCGGTCGTTCGGATTTATAAATCGACCGAGACTTCTTCCGCAAAGGAGGAATCGAAGACGTACTAAAATGTTAATGATTCGTTTAAAGGCCGCCGCCGCAATCCTGTCGCTTACCTTGGGGGCGGTCTTTTTTTCATCGACAGCATATCCCAGCGACAGTTCATTGTTCAATCTCGAATCGGGCTTGAACAACCTCGTCTATCGGCTCACTCGTTCGGTCGTAACCGTGGAATCCTCAGGTTCTCTGAGGGTCGGCGTTGCGCCCGGGGCGCAGGAAGAGTCGGTCCAGAACCTGATCTCCTCGGGGATTATTTTTGATTCGGCCGGCCACGTTCTGGTAGAAGCCTCCTCTCTGCTCGACCGCGATCGGATAATAGTAAAGCACGGCAACTACGCTTTGCCGGCGCGGCTGGTGGGCATTGACTATCAAACAAACATTGCTGTCCTGAAGGTCGATCGGCGGCTGGGGACGGCGGTTAGTCTCGCCGACCAATATGGGTGTGCCGGGCGCATGGTGATAGCGATCGGCAACGCCTATGGATTACAAGCCTCTCCGTCGCTTGGCTTTTGTGCCGGGTTCCGGCCTGACGGCACCATTCAGTTTTCAGGACCGATTACGTCAGGGACCGTCGGAGGCGGATTGTTTGACCTGTCGGGCCACCTGGTCGGGGTCATTACCGGCGGGATCGGTGAAGGCCGGTTGGCCGAGGTCGGTCTGGCGGTTCCGGCCTACAAAATTCCGGCTATCGTCGAACACATCGTCAACTCGGGCGACCGGCAGGCCGGCTATATAGGCATTACCACTGCTGACATTGAAATAGTGCCGGCGCTGGAAATCAGTTCCCCATTTCGATTGACCGGCGGTCGCAACGCGGGCCGGACAGTGATTAACAAAGCCTTGCTTGTCACGGCAATCGTACGCTC
>CBFCYQ010000302.1:0-3400 GCA_965602205.1 uncultured bacterium
GCCAGACACTTCGTTCGCTTACGGAAACGGGTCCATGTTAAACTCATTGTCAACTCCGTGATTAGCCGTTAATCCGGGATTGCGTGAATCCCTTAGCTCTCTGTTTGAAAACAACTTATACTATCATACCGGCTCGGCGCTGTCAACCGGCCAGTTCAAGAATCACGTTGACAATACCGATTTAAACTGTATATTCGACTCACTCCGGTATGAAGAAAGTCCTGCGAAAAACAAGTGCCGCCGCGAAGATTGCCGGCGTCGCCCTGACCACCCTCGCTTTGATTATCTCGGGGGCCGGCTCGGCGCAGAGACTGTTCTCCGTTTACGATCAGTTCTCAGAATCGCCCGCCCAGGCGCCGGTTTCGGCCTGCCTTCTGCCCGGCCCACCCGCGCCGGACGAGGTCCAGGGCGCGATGGCCCCCGACGGCAAGCCCAATACCGAGCAAGCCGCATACCTGCAGTCGGCCCTGCCGAAGTGCAATAACTCCGATGACCGCTTCCGGTCGGTTTCCCGAAGCGCGGTCTTCACCACTGCCTCGGCCGTCCCCCCCGGGACCGGCACGACTATAATAGCCTCCACCAGCCTCGTCTCATCGGGCTTGTGCCGCCAGTTCACCCTGCTCGGCACCCACCCCTCCGGCACCGGTTGAGCCGCCCGGACTCCGCTATCCGGCCGTCGCCGAACGCCGGACCAATCCGACAAAGACTTATTATCTGTTTATTGTATAGAAAGGGAATTTCATGTCCAAACACAATTGGCGCATCATTGTTACAGTCGCTCTGGTCATCCTGGGCCTGATGGCCTTCTGGAACACCTTCAAACTGTGGACAATGAGCGATGCCGACAAACTGGCCCTGGGTGAAAAAGACCCCGGGGCTCTTTTGGAACTGCAGCAAAAATCCATCCGCCTCGGACTCGACCTCCAGGGAGGAATTCACTCGGTCTTGAGAGTCAAAATGGAGGAACTTGACGAAGGCGGCCGCTCCGAGGCTGTTGACCGCGCCATGCAGATTATCCGCAACCGCGTTGACGGCCTGGGTGTCGCCGAACCGGTCATCCTCAAACAGGGCAATGACCGCATCGTCGTCGACCTCCCCGGCTACACCGACGCCGACCGCGCCGAGGACCTGATGGGTCAGATGGCCATCCTCGAATTCAAACTGCTGGAAACCTCCGCCAATGCCAACCTGCTGCTGTCCAAAGTCGACTCCGTCGTGGCCGCATATGAAAAAGCACGCTCCGGCACCGTCGACCCCACCGACGAACTGCCCGTCGATGAGGTTGTCCCGGCCGAGCCTGAGTCCGCGGAAACCTCTTCCGCCGACATGCTGGCGGACCTCCTGGGCGAGGACACCACCATCGATACCACCGACCTCTTCGCCTTCGATGAAGACTTCGGCCTCGACGAGGAAGAGCAGCCGCTGACTGCCCGGCTCGAGAACACAATGTTCTCGCAGGAAACCGCTACCAGTTGGCCCGGTTATGCCGTCGCCAAAAAAGACCGCGAACTGGTCGACCGGTGGCTCAACCTGCCCGCCGTACGCCAGGTAACACCCATTGATGTCCAGTTCTCCTGGTCGACCCGGTCCGCCGTCAGAAACAACCGCGAAGTCTACTTCCTCTACCTGCTCAAACGTAAGGTCATGTTTCTGGGGAAATACCTCGAGAGCATCTCACCCGGCCAGGACTCCTACGGCAGCCCCAACGTCAACTTCTCCCTCTCCGGTGAAGGCGCCGCCCGCTTTGCCCAGCTTACCGGCGCCAACATCAACAAGCCCCTGGCCATCGTTATCGACAACAAAGTTGAATCGGCCCCCTTCATCAACTCCAAGATCCGTCGTCGCGGCCAGATTACGATGGGCTCATCGGCCACCTTGAAGGACGCCCGCAACCTTGAGATCGTCCTCAAGGCCGGTGCTCTACCGGCCCCCGTCGAGTTCATCGAGAAAAACGTCGTCGGCGCCACCCTGGGAGCTGACTCCATCAAAAAAGGATTTTACTCGTCGCTGATCGGCCTCGTTCTGGTCCTGGTCTTTATCGGGATCTACTACCGACTCTCAGGGTTTATCGCCGATATCGGCCTGCTCTTCAATATCTTCTTCCTCCTGGCCGTCATGGCCGCCCTGGGAGCCACCCTGACGATGCCTGGTATAGCCGGTATCATTCTTACCATCGGTATCTCGGTCGACGCCAACATCCTGATTTTCGAGCGTATTCGCGAGGAACTCCGCACCGGCAAAACCGTGCGAGCCTCGATTGATGCCGGTTACGACCGGGCCTTTGTGGCCATCTTCGATTCGCACGTGACCACCCTGATCACTGCCGGCGCCCTGTTCCTGCTCGGTTCCGGCCCCATTAAGGGCTTCGCGGTGACTCTGTTCTGGGGTGTTACCATCTCGCTCTACACCGCCTACGTGATCACCAAACAGATTTTTGACATTCGCAAGGGCTACCGAACCCTGAGTATCTAAAGAAAAGAGGAAGAAGAATAATGTTTAGAATAATACGTGAAACTCACATTGACTTTATCGGCGTCAGAAAAATAGCTTTCTTTCTTTCTCTGGCGCTGGTAGCCCTGGGTATTGTCGGTCTGGTGATGGTCGCCACGGGGAAAGCCAACCTCGGCATCGACTTCGCCGGCGGCGTCATGGTCAACGGCTATTTCGCCCAGCCGGTGACAATCGATGAACTCCGCTCGGCCGTCTCGCTCGAGTTCCCCGACGCCCAGATCACCCAGTTGAAGGATTTCGAGGAAGAAAACGCCTTCATTCTCAAAACCAAGCGGCCCGAAACTGAATCCGAAGGCGAAGAACGCCTCACCGCCCTTTACGCCATCCTGGAACAGGAATTCCCGGACAATTCCTTTACCATGATCTCCGAACACGTTATCGGCCCCGCCGTCGGACAGTCGCTGCGTAGCGACGCCCAGAAAGCCGTGCTTCTGTCACTGTTCGGCATCATCATCTACATCTGGATTCGCTTTGACTTCCGTTCCGGCATCGCCGCGACCATTGCCACCTTCCACGACGTGCTGGCCGTGCTGGGCATTGTCTATATCCTCGGCCTGGAGTTCGACCTCCTGATAGTCACCGCCCTGTTGACCCTGGCCGGCTATTCCCTGACCGACACCGTCGTCGTCTATGACCGCATCAGGGAAAATTTGAAGAAGTTCCGGGCCAAGGGCGAGTTCGCCGGAGCCGTCAATTCCTCCATCAACGAGGTGCTCTCGCGGACCATTAACACCTCCCTGACGGTCCTGCTCGTGGTCGGCACCCTGTTCTTTTTCGGCGGCGAAGTTCTGCGCAACTTCTCCCTGGCCTTGATTCTTGGTGTCGTCATCGGTACCTACAGTTCGGTCTTTGTGGCCAGCCCGATTGTGGTCGAGTGGGAAGCCCGCCG
>CBFCYQ010000303.1:0-3366 GCA_965602205.1 uncultured bacterium
CAGAGTTTCTGCAGGATGACCGTGTCCCAGATGAGGCCGACCTGGTAACCGGCGGTGAGACCGGCGATGATATGCTCGGCAATCTTATATATCGGGTTATCCTTATAGAGAAAGGAAAAGAGCGCCAGCGTGAAGAAGGCTATGAGCCAAATGTGGAATATTTCCCAGCCGGTCATACCTTCAACCTGCGTTTCTGTTGTCGGCTCATGAAGTAACCGACATTGCCTAATATTACCAGACCGATAATCAAAAGATGTACCAGGGATTGTACATCCATACCTCTGAACGCCGCATCCGGTCGTTCCAGCAGAATCTCATATTCCGCGGCCCCCTTCATGCCTCCCAGCAGACCGACAATCTGGCCGGCCCCGACAAAAGCATAGAACTTGGGCGCCATAACCGCCGTCGCCCCCACTCCCATAGGCACGCCGTAGCCGGCATTGACAATCGAAATCCAGTAGTCGGCGGTGGCGTTGTCGGCCACCTCGAAAACAAAGGCGATATCCTCGTAATTTTTAACCGAATCCATTATGGGCAACTCCGACAGGGGGGTGCCGCTGTTATCGGTGGGGAATATGGATTCAATGGAAAGCCCCATCCCTTTCAGCACCGAGACGTAACCGTACTTGTAGCCCAGGTTAACATAGTCGACACCATACACCTTGCCATACTCGGCGGCGACTTCGCGCGTGACGGATTCAGCCAGGGAGGGTCCCCCGAGGGGAATATTGCTTAGCGTGATAATCCTGCAGTCTTTTCGAAACAAGTGATGCGCGCCGACAACCGCCATGGGCGTGGTCTCGGCCATTGTTGAAGGATAGTAATCGAAAACCAGCATCACGGCCGAGGAATCCGGCAGCGCCTCCACGGCATCAAAAAACGTCTGGACCTCGGGGGTAACGCTGACCGGGAACTTGGCCGGCACGATGAAAGGGATTATAACGGCAATGCCTACCATCAGATAAATCCACCGGCGATCCATGTGCTGCATCTTATCCCAGAAACTCACGCGATTATCCCTTCCCCATGTAAGTTCGTTCGATGCCGAGAATAATACGCAGGGACATGGCGGACGCACCCAGGGCGGCTCCAATAATGATGCCTCGCTGCACGGCCAGGTTGGCGCCGTTCATAATATACGTGTTCAAAAGACCCGGGATATCTCCGGGAAAGAGGTTGAGGAAAGCTTCACCCATGGGCACGCGCCATAACATGACGAGCGTCGCCGTTATCAGCAGGATGGTGGCCTCGGAACTGCGCGCACGGAAAGCGCGATACGCCGCGGAAGCAATGTAGAAGGCCAGGGTTGCGAACATGGTCGCCATCATGGGCATCTGAAGGTAGATGAACAGCCAGTCATAAATCGAACCGTCCGAACGGCCGAACAAAGATGACCAACTACTGGACAGAACACTGGGGAGGGACATCGCCAGGATGGCGACCAGGGTCAGAATTTTGTAGCCCCAGCCTTCTTTCCGCCGCTTGACAGCGGCCAGATTGACGCGGGTGATTGAAACCACTCCCAGCAGGAGGGTGAAGCCGCCGATAATGATCAGCCAGTTCAGCAGTTCATTGCTGAGTTTGCCGACAAAGGTCGTCTCCTCGTTGAAGAAGAACGCCAGGACCATGGCGATACCCGAAAGGAAAGCAACTGCAACCGGAGCGGTGGTTCTCATGTCGTTATCGTAACCTCAAATCATCTATACGGCGTCAAACAGGCTGATGAAAGTATCGCCATAACCCAGGATCACCAGCATGACTCCCAGAATTATGGAGGCAGCTATCAAAATCTTTATAAAATCCTGACCTTTGAGGCCGCCGGTCATTATTGGTTCACGCGACAGATAGGCCGAGGCGGCGTACAACTCCTCGCCCATCAGGGTATAGTCGCAGGCGGCAATAAAAAAAGGTAACTGCTCGGGGCGGGCGGTTCCGGCGATCTGGATCGACCCGGCGGCGTTGCCGGTTTCGGCCAGGAGAAGCGATTCGGCGAAGAAAGCGCCCATATATATATTCGTCGCCGGCCTCTCACGCATCATGTAACCGTTGACAGTGGCGGTAAAGGCGAACTGCTCGCCGGCTACATACCGGACCGTATCTTTATCATAAGCATCGCGCTTGCCCATCTCGATATAGGCCTGCTCCACCACCTCCTGGCTGGCCGCCAGGACCAGCGGATAGCGTACCGGCACCGTCAGCGGCGTGTCGTACTGGGCGGTAATCTTTGCCACCCGGCCCAAAATCGAAACCCCGGCGATGGTCTCTATCTGGTCCAGCTCGTCAATACCGGGGATAAAAAGCACCGGCCGGCCCATCTCCGTGGCCCGGCCCACGGCCTCCTCGACAGCATCCAATCCGGGGATCTTACGCAGAAACAGCGGCTTGCCCTGTTTGGCCCACCGGGTGTAAAGCAATACGGCGGCGGAGAATAGCGAGATCAGGATCAGGGCGTTGATTCTGTCGGCGCGAAATATCGCACTCCAGTCTTGCGTGAACACTGTCCACCCCCCAAAACCGGCGACGACCGCGGCTATAATAATATAGAATATGGTTTTAGGATTTGTCTTCATTTTTGCACGGGGAATATACCATCTGGCGGCCATTTGTCAATCCATATGTAAGTTGCTGTGGACCTTTGTGTTTTACATACAAAGGACGAATCGGACGAGATTTTGTCAAGCCGGATGGTAAGACAAGGCGATCCCGAATGCCACTATTGCGGGTCTACAATCGAGCCCATGAACAACGGCAGGCCGGACCTGTTGTCGATAATGGCGCAGAAAAACGGCCGGTCGACAATCATCTCGAAAGGCGGGGGGATATCCATCACCGCGTCCGCCAGCGCCATCCCCACGACCGTGACGGCGGCAGCTTCAGTGCCTTCCTCATTCACTTCCAGAAACGTCTTCTGCTTGACCATACTGATGAATATGTTTGAATCCGGCCGCGGCATCCACATTTGTCGGAAGTCGGCCGCAGCCGGCTGGAAGGCGGCCTTCATGCCCATGGATATGAGAACGTCGTTGAGAGTGCGCTCGTACTCGAGCTTGAAGCGCGGCAGAATGATCGTCCCCTCCTGTTCCATACCGGGCCGGAGTGCCAGCCGCCACTGCTCCCACTTCTCCGCCGTGAGCTCGCTCTGGAACTGCTCCAGGCCATATTTGATGCCTGGGAGGAATATCAGCATGCTGAAACGACCGTTTCCGTAAGGCAGACTGATCGCCTGGAAAGTGTCGGTCGCGAAGTAGCCAAAGCGTCCCGTCTGCTGCATCAACGGGTGCATCTTCCGGCTGCCGTCGAGAAGAGTGAATTCTCCTTCGTGGGTATGGTTCGTATCGAACGGGTGTGCCCACATCCCTTTGAAAT
>CBFCYQ010000304.1:0-3321 GCA_965602205.1 uncultured bacterium
CCACAGAGCAAAGACATAACATACCAGTGAGTGCGCATTGCGCCAAGAGAGCTTTTTGAATCCATCTGCAAATCATAGCAATCCCCGCATGAGAGTGTATTGGTGACTCCATAAACAATATAGGCATATTTTTCTTTTAGTCAATGGCGGACTTGCCGGGCCGCCCGGGGCGTCAATGAGGACAAAATGGGTATAAAATCGGGGCGGGGTAGCATGCACCCCGCCCCGGGCTTGGAACTCTCGTCATTCTTATGGCTCGTTCTTGAGCAGGATACTAGTGTTCGACCAGCCGAAGCGGCCAACTTGCAGGCGGTGCAGATACACACGACCGGGTGGCGGTCAGCCGGCCAGGTTATCACCTCCCGTCATTCCTTAAGGGTTGGCAGCCGCTCGGGCCTGTATGCCGAGGGCTGCGCGCTCTTCCTTGCGTATGGTCCAAAAGAGTTCTGCTGTAGCGCCCGCTGTTGCCTAATCGATGTTCGCAGCATGAATGACTTTTGCAGACCTACCCTGGCAGAAAGGTACGGAATCGCACTGCCATATTGCGGCAGTGGAAATCCGTTTTTTTTAGAATAATTTGGATTTTCTTTCAGGTCCGGCCGGGTCGGGCCGGGGCCGGACCCCTCTCAGAGCGCCTTTTCGGCAAGCTGCAGTCCGGCGGAACTTTATCCGATAAAAAGGGTTAGAGAATCAAGACATGAAAGGCCCCAAAAAGCCCTCGCGATTTCGTATTCTGGGAATATGTAAAATAGTCTCATACACGGGAGTCCTAAGATGAGATTTGAAAATATTATCGACGCGGTCGGCCATACGCCGCTGGTGAAAATCAACCGGCTGCCAGGCGCGGACGCGGCAGCGGTGTACGCCAAGATGGAGAGTTTCAACCCGTGCGCGTCGGTCAAGGATCGTATCGGGGTGGCCATGATCAAGGCCGCCGAAAAGGACGGCCGGCTGAAGGCGGGGATGACGATAGTCGAGCCGACCTCGGGCAATACCGGCATCGCCCTGGCGATGGTGGCGGCGGCCAGGGGTTACAGGAGTGTCTTTGTCATGCCGGACACGATGTCCGTCGAACGGCGGGCCATCCTGAGAATTTTCGGAGCGGAGATTATCCTGACGCCCGGCGAAGAGGGTATGACGGGGGCCATCCGGGTGGCCGACGAGCTTTCGCAGAAGGAGGACCATTTCCAGCCGTTCCAGTTCAACAATCCGGCCAACCCGGAGATACACCGCCTGACGACGGCAACGGAGATCATCCGGGACCTGGGCGATATGCACCTGGATGCTTTCGTGGCGGGTGTGGGAACCGGCGGGACTATCACCGGGGCGGGCGGTGCCTTGAAAGACAAATACGGTTGCCGGGTGTGTGCCGTCGAGCCCGATGCTTCGCCGGTGCTGTCCGGCGGCGAGCCGGGCAAACACCCGATCCAGGGAATCGGGGCGGGGTTCGTGCCTGACAATTACGACGCGACGATTGTCGACGAGGTCATCCGCGTGACGGCCGAAGATGCATCGGAGACGGCCCGTCAACTGGCCCGCAAGGAAGGTATCCTGGCCGGGATATCGTCGGGGGCGATCGTCTGGGCGGCGTTTCAGAAGGCGGCAGAGCTGGGCCGGGGCAAGACCGTGGTAACGTTTGTCTGCGATACCGGCGAGAGATACCTGTCGACACCCTTGTTCGGCGATTAATACTTTCTCGAGATAACCGATAAAATAGAAATACACCATGTTAGCGATTTTTGAAGACATCAAGGCGATTTGCCGCAATGACCCGGCGGCGAGAAATTTGGAGTTTCTGCTGTACCCGGGGTTTCATGCGATTTTGTTCCACCGGTTCAACCACTTTTTGTGGAAACTGCGGATACCGTTTATCCCTCGCCTCCTGTCGCAGATTGTTCGATTTTTGACCGGCCTGGAGATACATCCGGGGGCCACGATCGGCAAGGGATTTTTCGTCGACCACGGCGCCGGGCTGGTGATAGGTGAGACGGCTGATATCGGCGACAACTGCGTGCTCTTCCATAACGTCACCCTGGGGGGAACCGGCAAACACATCGGCAAACGCCACCCCACTTTGGGCAAGAACGTGCTGGTCGGGACGGGGGCCATCCTGCTGGGGCCGATAACCGTCGGCGACAACGCCAAGATCGGCGCGAACAGTTTCATCGTGATGCGGGATGTT
This sequence comes from uncultured bacterium, assembly GCA_965602205.1. Taxonomy (GTDB): domain Bacteria; phylum Zixibacteria; class MSB-5A5; order GN15; family FEB-12; genus DAOUUR01. Next base: position 2,183 of record CBFCYQ010000304.1, read on the forward strand.
CCGGCCGATTGCACGGTGGCGGGGACGCCGGCCAAGATCACCAAGAAGAACGGCATTCACTTCGAGGAAGAGCTCCCCAAGACCAACACGGCCTACCTGCAGATGGTGGAAGAGGTTGTACCCGGGCAAGGGGCGGCGGATACTTCGTTCGAGTTTCCTTCCGACACCTACTAAGCATAAATCCACCGGCGAAAAACAAAAAGCGCGCGAGACGGCTTTACACCGCCCGCGCGCCGACGATATTCTGGAGGTGTCACGCCCTTCAAACCAGTAGCATGCTTCATACAGTGGCTCGTGAGCATCCTCCCCCCCCGCCGGCTGCGACGATCTCCATGTTTGCGAGCAGTCCCAGACTCAGGCGAAGGCGCCACATAGTCCGGCTGTTCGGCTCCCTTGCGCTCCGAGCAGGAGCGCGTCAAGGTGCTACGCGTACCGCTTTACCCAAGACACAAAAGGTCATCCTATCCATACCACCCGCCACCGCGGGCGGAAAGGTAGGAAGCCCCCATTTTGTCGCCGGAATGAGTTCGGTGAAGTCCCCCATAGATATGAAAAACAAATTTCCCCGGGATGAAACCGCCGGGTAGTCGCAGGCGGCCGGGGTCCCGGTGATCAACGATCTGTTTTGTAATCGATAGCGTCATCATCCTCCCTATCCCATTGATACTCTTGCATCAAGTATCGGCCGGTACCGCAGCTTTCTTGAGCGGGAATTTGAGAGGTGGTCAGGGGAGTAGTCTTATCTCTTTGATGATCTTTTCGGTCAGTTCGTTCGCGGCCTGCTTCACCTCCGGCGCTAATTCACTGCCGAATTCGAACGAGCGGCCTTCAATGCCGTAGACAATCAACTGCGGCGGCAGGGCCTCGAGGGCCCTGGCCATTTCAATCGCCTCGGCAACACCGAACTGATGGGTGGAGTAATTGAAGAATCGGGAGGGTATCTTCTGACGGCAGGCGTCAAAGCGGTAGACAGTGCCGGGAACCCGGTCGGTCTGCACGGCGTCGACTACGATTACGCGCTCGGCCTGGCTGAAGTGTTCGATCAAAGCGGCTCCTTCCCCGCTTTCGATGACGACGTTAACGCCATCGAGCGCCTGTTTGCGTATGTTCTCGGCAACCAGAACACCGACGGCGTCGTC
>CBFCYQ010000305.1:0-3290 GCA_965602205.1 uncultured bacterium
GTGCCTGAAGGCTTTTTTCCATAATCATCGGAAGCAGCCCGCAAAACGTCGTAAGAGTCGTCAACATGATCGGGCGGAATCTGCGCGTCGCGCAGTCACGCAACACCTGGGTCAGCTCTATGCCGCTTTTACGCTCGCGGTTGATCAGGTCGATCATGATAAGCGAGTCGTTTACGACGACACCTGCCAGCGCAACGATCCCGAACAGAGACAGTATGCTGAGATCGAAACCCATTAACAAATGTCCCAATGTGGCGCCTACGATGCCGAACGGGATTGCCGACATAACAATCGCCGGCTGCGAGTAGCTTCTGAACTGTACCGCCAGCAGGGCGTAGATCGCCATCAATGCAATGCCGAAATTGGGTATCAGGCTGCTCATGGACTCCATCATTTCACGTCGCTCGCCGGCGAATCGATACTGCAATCCCGGGAACTCGTTCATCAGCTTCGGTAACACTTCCGCGGTCAATTCAGTGTTGATTTCATCTGCATTGGCAACGTTTTCATCAACATCGGCCGAGACAGTCACAACCCGTCTGCGATCTACCCGTTTTATCGTTGAATAGCCTCTGCCGTAACGGACCTCGGCGACGGTATTGAACGCGATCTCAGTGCCGTCCGGCAAACGGATTCGCATGTTTTCAACGTCAGCGAGACTCTTGCGCTCGTCTTCGGGATATCTCACCATTACGCGAATATCGTCACGCCCTCTTTGTATTCGCTGGACCTCATCGCCGTAGAAGCCCTGCCGAACCTGCTTCGCGAGATCCGAAAGTGTCAGGCCCAGAGTGCGACCGGTGTCCTTAAGTTCGAGCTTGAGCTCGACTTTGCCCGGCTCGAAGTCGTCGGCAATGTCACTGACTCCGGCGTAGTCGTGCAGAATGCGTTTTAGCGTTTCCGACGCCAGCAGCAGTGTATCGAAATTCTCGTGAGATAACTCAACTTCTACCGGATTACCGGTAGTTGTAATTGCAGCCAGGAACGTCAGGGATGAAACGCCCGGTATTTCACCGACCAGCTCTCTCCATCGGTTCTTTATGGCAACACTGGATACGTCGCGTTCTTCGGCTCCGAGCAACTCTACGTTGACCTCACCTAAATGCGATTGTCCTCCACCGCCTAAATCTACCTGAACCGGACCGCCCCCCCTTGCCATAGGATGGGCCCCGACAGTTACGGACATGTGCTTCATAAGAGAAGGCCGGCCGGGGCGTTTACCGTCGAATTCCTCCAGCGCCTGGAGGGCCGCCTTTTCGATTCTCTCGGTGGCCTCTCTTGTCCGCTCGACGGGAGTCCCAAGAGGCATTTTCAACGTGGCAATCATATTGTCCGCTTCGACCGTGCCGAAGAAAACGAACTTGATAAAGCCGCCCGTGATAAAGCCAATCGTAACAAGAAATATGGCTACGCCCGCCGCCAACGTAACATAGCGCCATCTTACGGCCCTCTCGACGAATCCGGCGAAAGGACCGTTAATAAACCAGGTCAATCCCCTGTGAGTCGTCTGGTTGATTTTGTTGGTGAAGCGGACAAGCGGGAACCTGTTCCAGTTAGCTTTGGAGGACAAATGGGCCGGAAGGATCAGCAGCGCCTCGACCAGCGAAATCCCAAGAACGCTGACTACAACGACCGGCATGGCACGCAGGATTTTGCCCATAATCCCGAGAGTGTAGGCCAGAGGTATGAAGGCGAACATCGTGGTCAAAACCGCTAATGTGACCGGCATGGCCATCTCCCGAACGCCTTTGATTGCGGCCTGCGTTCTGTCCATACCCTGCTGGCGATAAGCGAAGATATTTTCACCGACTACAATCGCATCGTCAACAACGAGACCCAGTGACATTATAAACGCAAAGAGACTTATCAGATTGATGGAAACATCGAAGTGCGGTATCAGCCAGAAAGCTCCGAGAAAAGATATCGGGATACCCATGGTCGTCCAGAAGGCGAGCCTCATATTAAGAAAGAGCGTCAGGCACAGGAACACAAGGACCAGGCCGATATAGGCGTTTCTCTTTAGCAGATTCATCCTGTCCTTGAGAATGAGTGTGTCGTCCTCCCAAAGGGCGAGAGAGACGCCTTTCGGCAGAAAGCTGCGCTTCTGATTTACATACTTCTTGACGGTGCCGGCAACGTCAAGCGCACCCTGCTCGCCTATGCGAGAGACTTGTACGAACGCCGCCGGCTTTCCATTGAACTTCGAGAAAAGATCGACATCCTCGAAATCGTCTTTGACGGTGGCTATATCGCCGAGCCTGACAATCGTCCCGTCGTTTCTGGTGAGCACGACGATCTTCTCAAATTCGGGCCCGTAATACTTCTGGCCCTTGGTGCGAACGAGTATTTCACCTCCCGAAGTTTTGACCGATCCTGCGGGAGTATCGAGCGAGGAATTGCGAACGGCACGAGTCACCTGGTCGAAACTCAGATTGTAGCGGCGCAGATTCTCCTCCGGAACCTCTATGGATATCTCGTACGGCCGGACACCTGCTATGTCTACCTGGCTTATGTTTCCTTTGGCGGTGAGATCGTCGCGTATCTGGTCGGCGAGTTTTCTGAGGACCTTCTCAGAAACGTCTCCGTAAACGACAACGGAGATAACTTTGGGACGGGTCTTGATTTCCGAAATCACAGGTTTTTCTGTTTCCTCGGGGAAGGTGATTATGGTGCCGATCTCCGCCTCGATGTCGTCGCGCACTTCCGTCGGATCGGCGTATTCTTCGACCTCGACAATGGTCAGGCCAACCCCCTCGGCCGCATTCGACGTCATGCGTTTGATCCCCTCGACACCGGCTATCGCTTCTTCAACGCGAAGACAGACACCCTCTTCCACGTCCGCCGGTGAAGCCCCGAGATAGGACACGGTTATGTTTATCATGTCGAGGCTGAACTCCGGAAAGACCTCCAACTTCGCAGAGAATATCCCCATCACACCCGCAACTATGATCAGCACCATCAGCAGATTCGCCGCCACGTGGTTCGAGGCAAACCACCCAAGAACACCCTTTTTATCTTCCAGGTCTTTCACTTAATCTGTCTCCGTCTTTGTCCCACGGAATCGTAGGGTGGGGCTTGCCCCGCCAACGTCACTCGGTGGGCTAAAGCCCACCCTACGGTTGTTTACTTTGGATCCGTTTCTCCCGATTTACCGTCGTTGTTAGCCATCTGAGTGCTCTCTGCAGGGTCGTCGGCCTGCGTTCTTACGGCCATTCCTTCCGTAACCATATCAAGCGAACTGACGACGATCTGCGATGCCCCTTCCAGCCCTGAGATCGCATAGGCAAATT
>CBFCYQ010000306.1:0-3281 GCA_965602205.1 uncultured bacterium
AGCTTAAATAGGAATGTCCGTTCATTCGTATCAACTTGCCGTTCACCGAGATGTGGCAAAAAACGTATCTTGGCCGTAAGTACGCGTTTATTTCACGTACGCCCCATAAATTCAATGTATGGTTGTTGAGGTCGGCTGTACGGGGAAAACCGACCCATTATAGTCGTTTAGTCGCTCCTTATATTAGCGGTGGGTAAAATACGGGGATCGACCCATTCCGGTCGTTTAGTCGCGGCTTATATAATCAATGACTTAAAGACGGGAAACGACCCAAAGGCGACATCCAGATTATTCGTCCGAAACCGGACATTCATGCGTGGTCATCTGCCCGAGCGGCACCTTATTGTGCCTGTATAACGGGGTCCCGTTTTCCTGGATAGTAAAAATGGCAAAAACATCCCTAGCTCATTGAATAACTGACAAATATGGTTTTATAACAAGGTCTTACTGTAAATGTATAACGAGACCCGGGGTCTCGTTAATACAACGTTAGATGACTATGGACACTGATTCGTCACTTTATATAACAGCGCTTATCGTTATGTTAGGAGTTGCCATTGTCGGGGGCTTTGAGTGGGCTGTATTTAGGGGTAAGAGTCATACTTTCCGTAAAACGTATCACCCAACTATGGCGATGGTGGGCGCGTTAGGATACGGAATACTATTTGCCGTGGTTATTACTAGAAACGGCGCCACGATACTTGAAGCAATATGGATAATACCAGTAACGCTCGCTATTGGAATTGTAGATGCATTAAAACGGCAAGTTTGTACTAGCTGTGGTCATGAGGCAAACCGCTATGCGATTAACGGCTTTGCCGAGAAATACAAATATTGCCCGAAATTCTGCGGCCGGAAAGTCGTGCGCCACCGCGCTGACCTCTTTGGCTGACACCTTCAAGCCCTTCAACCCATCCCAATGGCAATGACCCAAACGCCTGAGCCAAGATTCCGATTGGCTTGCGCGGCGGCAGATTCCCGGCCTACGCAAGGGTCATGACCCCGCGACCTGTATCCAGGGCCAGCTCCAGGTGGGCTTCGCTGGCATCGTGGAATTGCCGGGATTCGCTAAGATACAGCGCGTACTCTCGCGACACCTCGCTGTAGCCGGCCAGCAGCACCATGGCCGCGGTCAATACTATCCATGATCCCATCATCAGCATCCTTCGACCCGTTGCTATCCCGCTCGGAGTTACCCCTTAAGGCAACGGCCCTCCGGCGCGCCGGCTCAAGGGGAGTTGAATTTTCTTAACATTTCCCGCAGCCTGATGCATCCGATTCAGAACTGAAAGTGAGTGTGTCAATGAGCAGTTATGCCCGTAACTTGATTGCCGATCTCGGTCCCCTGCGCGCCGTGCTGCTGTTGCTTGGTCTGCTGTCGGCGGCGTTCACGCCGCTGGCGGGCGACGGCATCGACTACGAGGGCTGGGACCTGTTGAAGACCGTGTTCGGCCCGGTGTTTGCACCCATGATCTTCATGGTGCTGATCATGGACTCGGTGATGACACGGGCGACCTCCGCCGAGGCCGGCGACGAGCGCAGGCGCGCCGGCCGAATTGTCCGGATCAACCTGCTGGTGATGGCGATCATTGCCGTCTCCTGGGTCCCCTTCATCCTCGCCATCAGGAATTGATGCCGGCAGCCCCGCCCGGGCTGCCTTTTTGTAATATTTTGCTTCTTTGACCGTTTGTCCGGGGGGAATCGGCCTCCAGTCCAACAATTCTCCACATTACGCAGGTTCCTTCGTTACCCTTGGATGACCCGTTGACGAGTGCTGAAAAGGGCGTCTATCCTTCCTATAATCTCTGTTTCGTAGCCGCTTCTCCTTTAATCATTAATGCGTAGTGGTTAAAAGCACTTTGAGGTATCCGTCATTAATGGTGGTCCTCGGTTTAGATTAGGTTGGGGGTCTATATCTTCTATACTCGTTCGGACAAGCACCACCGGCACGTCACCACGCGCCCGACCAGGAGTCACACAGCATGAATGCCGACCCGAGTGTTGCGGTATCCCATAGCGAACCCCCGCCGGTGCGCGCGGTAGCCCCGTCAGCTGTACTGCGCTGGATCCGGCTCGGCTGGACCGACCTGCGGCGCGCCGGCTGGCCCAGCCTGCTACACGGCCTGCTGGTCACGGTCGCCAGCCTGGTGATTGTAGAGATCGCGTTGCTGTTCTGGCCGCTGCTACCCGGCGCGGTGTCCGGTTTCCTGGTGGTGGGGCCGATGCTCGCCACCGGCCTGTACGCCCTGAGCCGCCGCCTGGAGCAGGGCCAGCGGCCGCGACTGCTTGACGCGCTTGATGCCTGGCGCCAAGGCAGCTGCTGCCTGTTCCGCTTCGGCCTGCTGCTGGTGCTAACGGCAACCCTGTGGGTGGCGATCTCGGTACTCCTGTTCCACTTCTTCGTCGACGCCGACATCGAACGGCCGTGGGATTTCCTGCGCTATGTGGTGACGCAGGGCGACGACACCTTCCTGGGATGGACCGTGTTGGCGGGACTTGTGGCGGGTCTGGTGTTTGCCCTCACCGTGGTGTCGGTGCCGTTGCTGGTGGACCGCGACGTCACGACCAAGCTGGCGTTGGTGACGAGCCTGCGCGCGGTGGGCGAAAATCCGGGCACCATGCTGTGGTGGGCGCTGTTCCTGCTGGCCGCCACCGGCCTGTCCATCGCAACCCTGATGCTCGGTTTCCTGGTGCTCTACCCGCTGATGGGGCATGCCTCCTGGCATGCCTACCGTGACCTGGTGGACGTCAGCGAGCTGCCGCCGCGTTCATTCAGCAAGTGATTCGATGTTCGAACTGACCGAAGCGCAGGTAGCTCGGTTCGGCCTGACCTGGGGTTTGGCCCTGCTGATCGGACTGATGCTGTTCATCATCTGGGACTTGGCCCGCAAGTCCAAGGCCGGGCGGCTCGGCACCTTCATCCTGTTCTTCGTGCTGGCCTTCGGCGTGTTCGGCTTCGTGGCCAAGAATGTCATCAAGTGGCTGATGGGTATGTGAACCGGCGGATCAGCTCGCCGGGTAGGCGCGCCATCCCCCAAGCGCGGTGATATCCTCGGCGCCTTGCCGGGAATTCGATGTTTACCTCAAATTCGGCCGTCTTGAGCATGGCTTCCCGCGGGTGCGCTGCGACAGCTGTCACGCCGAACACCTGGTGGCGTTCAGTTGCCCACGCCGCGGCTTTCGTCCGAGCTGTGGGGCACGGTGCATGGCCGAGAGCACGGCATTGATGGTGGACGAGGTGTTTCCCGTCGACCTGGCCGACGTACAGCGTGCCAAGGAGA
>CBFCYQ010000307.1:0-3277 GCA_965602205.1 uncultured bacterium
TCGGCATACATGTCGTGGCGAAAGGTCGGTGCCTTGGTATCGAAGACAACCGCAATGTAGTCGGGCTCTTCTTCCCTTATGAGTTTGAGCAACGAGTTAATGAAACCGAAGGCCGCGGAGGTGTTTTCGCCTTTGGAGTTTATGAGGGGATTTCTGATAAAGGCGAAATAGGCTCGATAAAATAGCGCCGAGCCGTCGACCAGGTACAGGGTCTTTTTGCGGGCGATCATGTGTACAGCTTCCTGCTTTGAATATATTCTCTGACTTGGGGCGGCAGCAACGGCTCGAAATCTTCGTCGGGGCGTCCGGCACGGAACATCGCCCGCAGGTCGGTCGACGAAACCTCGACCAGAGGACTTTCGACCAACTCGATTTTCTCCACGGGCAGTTGCGTATGATTCAATTCATTGGATAAGGTGAACGACGGGCGGGCCCCGGCCAGGATTGTGATCTCCTGCAGGAGCAGGTCCGGCCGGTACCATTCCCGAAGTCGCGTGAGATTGTCGGCTCCGATTATAAAGTGAAAGGCTGCGGCCGGATACTTCTTTTTTACGGCCCTCACGGTGTCTACGGTATAGCCGCTGAGATCGAGTTCTTTTTCGATTTCATTGACGACGAGACAGCGGGAGTCCTCGACGGCCAGCTTCAGCATAGCGGCACGGTCGTCGTAAGAGGCCTGACAATGAGCGATTTTGAAGGGGTGTTTATAGGACGGGATCAACAGCACGCCGGAGAGATTCCTGCGAGAATGTACGGCACTGGCTAAGGAGAGGTGTCCATAGTGGACCGGATCAAAGGTTCCGCCCAGTATCCCCCACTCCCCTCCATTCTCGGGAGCTGGCATTTTCTACCTGTGATTCTTTGGCCGTGGTTTTGTCTATCGTTTCCAGGTATTCGTAGGCTTTCTTCAGTCTCTGCTTATCATTGCCACGGTACTTTTCTATGAAATCCTGCAGCCTTTCTTTCGCAGTCTGGTAATCATTTTGCCTGAAAGCTTTTTCGCCGCTCTTGAACGCCGACACCTCGGCCATTTTGAAGGCTCTTTCGGACAGCTCATGTTCGGGATAGATGGTCCGGAAGGTTTCGAAGCGGGTGCGGGCCTCGTCGTACTCGCCCATGTGGAATTCGGTTTCGGCATAGCCGTAGACGGCGCCGGGGCCGAATTCCGTGTCGGTATAATCATCGATGACAATCTGGTAGTAGACCAGGGCGGCCGCGTGCGCTCTCATCCGGGTGTAGACAACGGCGCTGCTGTAGTACTTGCGGGCCATCCTGGTACGGGCTTCCAGCAGATACTTCCTGGCGTCGGCGACGTACTCGGACTCGGGGAAGTCGATAATGAAATCGTCCAGCAGTTTGATGGCCTGCTCGAGTTCCGACTGGTCGAGTCCGTAGTGATCCGGGGCAGACTCATAGGCGCAGACGGCGCGCAGGAGCATGGCGCTTTCGAAATAGACGGAGGACGGGTAATTCAGGACCAGGCGATTGAATTCCGTCTGGGCCAACTCGTAATCCTCGTCACCATAATAGGCCAGGCCGAGGTAGTATTGCGCGGTATCGATTATCGACTCCGCCGGATAGTTGTAGACGATCGACTGGAAATACTCGGTAGCTTTGTAGTATTTGCCGTTGTCGTACTTCTCTTTGCCGGCGTCAAACAACTCGCGTGCGGTCATGTTGGTCAGCGGCATGGAACCGCCGCAACCGAGCGCCATGATCGCGAGGATCACCAGCGAAAGCGGGGCAAGAGCCTTCTTGAAGCAAGTTATCAAACCTGGTATGTCTCCTTCAACATTTGGTATTTCTGCAATACCCTGTTAAGGTAGGCTTTCGGCAGGGGTTTGTTTCCGCGGATCAAGCCTCTCAACCGCGCTTCCCCAATGTTATATGACAAAAGCGCCTTTTTGATGTCACCAAATTTGAGAACCTGTTCAAAAAGGTGCAGAGTTCCCAACTTGATGTTAGCTTCCGGCTCAAAAAGGGTATGCGATCCTTCCCAGTCAACACCGGCCCTCAGAGCCACGTCTTCGCCCACAAAGGGAACCACCTGCATCAGGCCGCGGGCGCCGACGTGAGATTTCTGTCCTCTCTTGAAAGAGGATTCGGTGAGTATAATAGCCAGGGTGAACATCGGGTCATAATGATACTTTTTGCTTTCGCGGTAGATAACATCAGTGAGCCGGTGGACTTCGTCCTCATTGAAACCTATTTGGAAATCATCAATTGCCTTAAAGATCTGAAGTCTTTCTTCAAGCTCGTTGATGCGCACCTGCTGATATTCGATCTGCTTTTCGAGGTTAATCTTGTCCCTGATGAGATATACCAGCAAGCCGGACTGCAACAGGTATATCAGGACTATGAGAAAAGCTATCGGCTTGGACAGAAAAATGCCCAATTTTTCGAACTGAATCATTGGTCAACCCTCAACCACAGTTCCTTTAAGGTCATAAGCGTCGGCCGCGTCAATCCTGACTTTCACCATGTCACCGGTCTTAACCTCACGGCCGGACACGTGAACTTCCTGGTCGATATCCGGGCAGTCGGCCCGGGTTCGGCCAACGGCCCCGGTCCCGTCTGTCGGAGTGTCAATGATAACCTCTTTTACGGAGCCTATCAAGGAGTTATTTTTGTCCAGGGCGATATCATGCTGGAGGGTCATCAGTTCGTCAAGACGCCGCAGTTTGACGTCTTCGGGAATCTGTTCGCTAATGGCCGCCGCCGGGGTTTGTTCCTCCTGCGAATAGGGAAAGGCTCCCAGGCGGTCGAAACGGCGCTCGGTTACGAACTCCATCAGTTCGGCAAACTCCTGCTCGGTCTCGCCGGGAAAACCAACAATAAGGGTCGTGCGGAGGGTCGCTTCGGACGTTCGCGAGCGTATGCGCTCCAGGATTGTTTCTATAGTAGGCCGGTCACCCTGTCGTCTCATCGCTTTCAGGATACGGCTGTTGATGTGTTGAAGGGGCAGATCGAAATAGTCGAGCGTTTTGTTGTCGCCCACGAGGTAGTCGATAAGCTGATAGCTCAACTGGGCCGGGTACAGGTACATGAGCCGAAGCCACTTGACAGCGTCGATCTTGTCCAATTCCTTCAATAGATCCATGATCCCGGGCCGGTCGGGAAGATCGTAACCGTAGAGGGTGGCTTCCTGTGAAACGAGAATAAGCTCCTTCTTGCCGTTGGCGGCCAGAAAGTTCGCCTCGCGCAGTATCGAGTCCATCGGGCGACTGCGGTAACTCCCTCTCAGGGCGGGGATTGTACAGTAGGCGCAGCCGCGGTC
>CBFCYQ010000308.1:0-3273 GCA_965602205.1 uncultured bacterium
GACCTCACTATCCTCATACTCATAGTGAACACCGGCCGGCTGTCTTTTAGGTCTGACGGCAGAGCCGTTAAAAAACGAAGATGGCGCCGCGGCCGCGGAATCCTGTGCCCAACGATGGCTGGAGCGATAGTCGATCGTCTCGACCAGCTCCCCGGGAATCTCTTTTATGAACCTGGACGGAATGGAGATGACTTCGCCGAATCGGTAACGGGAAGTAGCGCTGGCCAGATAGACTCGTTTTTTGGCGCGGGTGGCGCCCACGTAGAACAGACGCCGTTCCTCTTCAAGTTCCATCGGCTGGTCCCGGGTACGCCCACTCGGAAAGAGACCCTCCTCGAGGCCGACGATGAAAACAGAATCATACTCGAGACCTTTCGCCGTATGGAGAGTCATCAGGGTGGCTTTTTCCTCGATCTCCGTGTAGGCATCTATATCGGTGAACAGCGAAATTTCGTCCAGATAGTTCTCCAGTAGAGCCTCACCGTTGCCACGGGCAAAAGCCGCCGTGCCCTCGATGAACGACTCGATGTTCTCGATTTTCGTCTGGCCGACGATCTCATCCTCGGCGCGCAAATCCTCTATCATCTTTATGTCGTCCACCAGGTTCTGCGTCAGAATATCGATCGGGACGGATTCCTTATGCCCCCGATATTTCTCAATCAACTCCATGAATGGCTTGATACGCTTCATCTGCCGGGAAAGCTCGGGGAATGCATCACCTCGCTTTGCGATTTCATATAAGGCCACGCCTTCTCGCCGGGCCAGTTCGGTGATGTCTCTAAGGGTCTTTTGGCCTATCCCGCGCCGGGGGTAGTTGATGATCCTCTGGAACGAAACATCATCGGAGGTGTTGACCATCAGTTTCAGGTAAGCCATCAGGTCCTTGACTTCCTTCCGCTGATAGAACGAGATGCCGCCCACGATCTGGTAGGGGATATTGTGCCGCCGCAACTGCTCTTCAAAAGCCCGGGACTGCGCGTTGGTTCGATAGAGAACGACGATATCTTTCAGGGGTGTCTGCGCTTTCATGGTATCCATGAGGTCAACCACCCTGAGGGCCTCTTCCTCGGCCGAATCGACCAGCAGCAGCGTAATCTTGTCACCACCATCTGCATCGGTCCAGAGAGTTTTTCCCTTGCGGGCTTCGTTGTTCTTGATGACTGCCGATGCCGCGTCCAGGATGATGTTGGTGGAACGGTAATTCTGCTCGAGTTTAATGATCCGAGCGCCGGGGAAATCCTTCTCGAAATCCAGGATATTTCTGATGTCGGCCCCCCGCCAGCCGTAGATAGACTGGTCCTCGTCGCCGACCACGGCAATATTGTTGTGCTCGCCCAGTAAGTGCTTGAGCAGAAGATACTGGACGTGGTTGGTGTCCTGATATTCATCCACGAGCAGATACTTGAAGCGCTGCCGGTAGCGCTGTCCGACCTCCCCGTGGTCTCTCAACAACAAAACGGTGTTGAACAGCAGGTCATCAAAATCCATGGCGTTGCACTCGCGGATGCGGCGCTGATAGAGCGTATAAATCTGGGCGGTGCTGGTTTCAAAATATCCCTTGGCGGCGGCGGCGTAGGTTTCGGCGCTCATCAGTCGGTTTTTGGCATTGGAGATCTTCCGCCGCTGGGCCTTGGGAGCGAACTGACTGCCGGAAAGCCCCAGCTCTTTGATGCAGTTTTTGACCAGCGTCAGCGAATCGTCCTCGTCAAAGATCGTGAACGATGTAGCGTAGCCCAGGTGCTCGGCCTCCCGGCGCAGGAAACGGGCGCAGAAAGAATGAAAAGTGGAAACGTTCATACCGGGAATCTCGCCGCCCAGAAGCGCCGCCACCCGCTCCTTCATCTCACCGGCGGCCTTGTTGGTGAAGGTCACGGCCATGATCTGGTAAGGCTCGGCCAGGCGTTCCGTCAGAATATAGGCCAGCCGCCTGGTCAGCACCCGGGTCTTGCCCGAACCCGCCCCGGCGATAACCAAAAGGGGGCCTTCGGTGGTAGTGACAGCCTCGAGCTGGTCTTTGTTCAAGTCTTTCAGTAACCGGTTCATTATACCCTGTCGAATATATGCGGCCCGGCGATTTGCGCAATGACAATCGCGATTTTTGTTGCCCATCGCAGGGCGTTCCTTCATATTTAAGCACGCAGTCAAAAGTTCACAGAGAGGGCCAATCATGAAGAAATTATTACCGTTGATGTTGTGCCTTATTCTTTGTCTCGTGGCGGTGACGGTCACGGCCGAGGACGAGGAGCAGATCAAAGCCGTCAAGGCGGTGGACTGGAACGAACTGGCCAAGTTTCTGCCCGAAACAATCGAGGGGCTGAAGGCGGGCAAACTCGATGGCGGCTCACTGTCCATTGCCGATCCGGAAAACCCGGAGCAATCTTTCAGCTACTCGTCGGTGGAGCGCCGCTATAAAAGCGAGGTCAAGACAGGCAAGTCCAAAAAAATTACCATCCACATCTGGGATTCGGGTTTCAACCAGTTATTGATGGCACCTTTTATGATGACTTTTGAGTTCGACGGACCCGACGGCAGCGTCAAAACCGTCGAGATAGGAAAGCGGAAAGCCAAACTGATCACGGACAAGGATGAGGGCGTTTTGGAATCCTGCCAGGTGATCGTCCTGGTGGCTGATCGAGTTCTGGTGAGCGTGGAAGGCAACGAACTGACGACGGTCGAGGAAATCACGTTGCTGGCCGAGAAGATCGACTACGATAAACTCGCCGCGCTGGTGAAGTAGGGGCGCAGTCTTGTCTGGGCTTTTCTATGCGGTGATGAGCGCCAGAACCTAGCGGTGTCGCAAAGATGTCTTGGAAACCTCTATGTAAACAGAGAAGACAGATTATGTATAAATCCATGAACACGCGGTTTGACTGTAACCGGCGCGATTTCGTCAAGGCCGGAGGTATTGTCACAGCCGGTATCGTGCTGGGGACGCCGGCGCTATGGGCGCAGGAACAGTCAGACAGAGGCCAGCCCGAACGAGCCAAAACCAACATCGACGAGCTTATGAAGGTCCCGAGAACAAAAACCTCGCTGCCCGGCCTTTTCCCGGGCCGGACGGTCGAAGTACGCGACAAGAAGGCCATGGTCGACGGTGTGCCGCAGGCCGAACCGATCAAAAAGATGTTCGAAACCGGCCTGCAGCGCCTGACCGGGAAGAACCTTCAGGAAAGTTATCAGCTCCTCTTTGACCAAAACGACGTGATCGGCATCAAGGTTAATCCGGTCGGCCCGGGTCTTATCAGCACGCGCCTGGAACTGGTCGACGCCATC
>CBFCYQ010000309.1:0-3271 GCA_965602205.1 uncultured bacterium
AAGCTGGGCCACCCGCAGCCCGACTCGAACTTGTCGCCTGACCGGTAAAGCGGAGCATCGCACCGCTTGCACGTATAAGTGCCTTCCTCCGAGTTCTTGAGATACTTGCCGGTGAACGGCCGTTCCGTTCCCTTGTGAAGGATCACCCGCTCTTCTTCCGGGGTCAGTTTGTTGAACGTCATTTTGTTCTCCGTGTTATCGGCGGTGCGTATGATAGTCAGAGGTACGAGACTAACCACAATGGCCAACACCAGCCCGCCCCAGACCAGCCTGCGTTTCATGGATTTCTCACTGTGCTGCATACGGCTGTCACCTTTCAAGATACGTTCCAAGATTCTACCGGAGGCACCCTCCGGTCTTTACACATAAGACAAAATTTGACAGTGATTGGTTCCCCGAAGGTAATATTCCAGATAGTCAGGAGACAACATGAAACAGTTCATCGCATGCATGCTGGTAGTCGTGGTGGTGCCGGGAGGCTTCAACGGCCGTCAGGGACCGTAATCTCGACCAAGATACAAGACTTGGGAGAAACCGCTCGCCAGATCAATCCAGAACTGATTTTTCAGAATGTCGGGATAGACGGGAATGCCGGCCATCTCGTCCCGGCTCATCCACTTGAGGTCCTTGATATAGTGCTCATCGGGCCCGCATCCGGCGACATTCTTCAGGCTTGGGTACCCGGTGAATTTATCGGCCAGAAGAAAGAGTTCAAGATTGAATGCTTCGTATTCCTTGTCCACGAATTCCCGGATGTAGACAATTCGCGACAGCGAGACCTTCAGCCCCGTTTCCTCGAAGGCCTCCCGAGCGGCGCAGACAAAAAGTGACGAGTCGGTATCATCAAGGCCCCCTCCCGGCGGCACCCACCACGCGGCTTTTGTTCTCGGGTGAACGTGCTGCACCAGCAGGATTTCTGAATCCCGGACAATCAGCGATGCTACTCTGATGCGGTTGCGCACTATAACGCCCTAACTTCATGATGCCTGTTGTGAACAGAGGCACTGGATAATATAGATGCGGGGGCAGGGATGGTCAAGAATGCGGGTCGACTCGGGCCAATTCCGCCCTGCGCTGGCGACAAGTGTGAGACGCTGCAAGCGTAAGGCCTGCAATCCCTGCGGGCTTTGCTCTGAGCCCGGCGGCACGCCTTGAGTGACGGCCGGGTAGCCCGTAAAACACGGACAAATAGACAAATGACGGTTTTTTCGCTTGACAGCGGGACCAGCCCGGAATATATTATCTGCGTACCGGGGAATCATCCTGGGGAGTCTGCACGTCAAACATCACCGTCAATCCCGAGCACCAGCCTGAATCCCCAACTCAGGTTTGTGGTTTGCGGTTTGTGTCTACACATATAGCGGGACTTCACACTGGAATATAAATCTTGTGAAGCCCGGGAGGCCGTTGCTTGGGAAGTTAATTCATTGTAATCACTGGTTAACGGGGTAAGAAGACAAGAATGACTGGGTTCCTTTTCGGCGACATGGACGTCGAATCGTATTAGACAGCAAATTCGATTTACCTGCCATAGGGGCGCTACCTTGCGCAGTCGGGCAGCAATTGTCCGAACGGGGTACTCAAATCATTCTCCAATCTCTCCTAATTCTATTGATATATATAGAAATATATCTCAGGACGGGAAAGGAGGCGCCTATCGAGTAAATTGACCGAAGACAAAGTACTTCTACTCGAGTACTTAA
The DNA here is from genome assembly GCA_965602205.1 of uncultured bacterium. Lineage (GTDB taxonomy): Bacteria > Zixibacteria > MSB-5A5 > GN15 > FEB-12 > DAOUUR01. The sequence goes on from CBFCYQ010000309.1 coordinate 1,704, forward strand.
ACCACAGACCTTACTTGAGTAAAAAGGGCGAAAGGTAAGGCCACAGACAAACGACTGTTGGTGAATGATTTTTTTGGGCAGGCGAGGGAAGTCGAAACGCTAACCTGGGTTCGCATTAGGCATTAAGACCTCCCCGCCTGGCATTAATAAGATAATCAAAATACCCTTCTGAGTCAATAGTTCCGAACAGGGCGGGTCTTGCCTTTCCCCGGTGAAAGGAGGTGAAAAACAGACCTACCCGTACGGCTTACAAAAGCCGAAAACAGCCGGTTTTCTGCTGGCTGTATCGGAACAATTGTAACCTTTCAGGAGGAATAATGACAAACATTTTAAGAAACGCGTTGTTGATGCTGGTTGCTCTGATGCTCATCGCGTCCTCGGGTTTCGCCTCCGAGTGGGTGGTTGCCCAGGATGGCGATCCCGACAAGGATTTCGATGATCTCACCACCGCCTTCACCACCCTAGCCGCCTATGCCGGTACCCACAATATCGTCATCAGGGAAGGCAACTACATCGATGATTTACTGTCTGTTCCCAGCAACATCACCAGTGTGGTTGGTGATGGCGCCGACGTGGTGATTTTCACCGGCACCGGGATGAACGACTTCCTTCAGATCAACAATGTCCCAACCGGCTTTGTCCTCAGCGGGATGAAAATCACCGGTTACGCCAGGGGTGTTGTTGGCCTAGCCGGGTCAAACACTGCGACCATCTCAGACAACCTTTTCGAAGCCAACCAGTACGGCGTTGTCTTTGGTGTTGGATGCACCAACAAAACTGTCGAGGACAACTGCTTTATTGGTAATACCACTCTTAACGCTTATGACGACGATTCCAATGTCTGGGACCACAATTACTACGATGATTACACCGTTGCCACTTCCTACGCCATTGGCGGATCAGGCGGCCGGTCGGACAGCGACCCGCAGGTCCTGGATAACAGCGCCTACGGCCCGTCGTCGGTGGAACTCGGTGAGACTTTCACCGTGGAAATCCGCTGGACGGTTCCGGACTGCGAGGCGACTCGTGACCTGGCGGCCTGCAATTTCGACGTGACCTACAACTCCAGCAAGCTTGCCTTCGTCGAGGCTGAGTTTAATACTCTGCCCCAGGATGGCGGCGGCTTCTTCGGCGCCGAAGAGACCGGCGGTGACGCGCTGTATATCGGACCCGACGGTTCCGTGGCGGGGACGGTGCACTTCGCGGCCAGCAACTGGACCAGCCCGGTTACTTCGTCCGGAGTGGTCGGCACTGTCACGTTCACTGCTCTCAAGGCTAACACGAACGTCGACATACACGTCGGGTCGCTGTATCTCGACAGCAACAACGATCCTCTGGTCGTCGATAACGACAAGCTGCGTGTGCGTCTGGATGATGTGACGCCGCCGGTTCTGACCTGCACGTACTGGGCCGACAACGATAACGACGCTGGCACGCTTGAAGATCCGGACGACTTCGACAACACGTATTCGGATGGCTCGACCGCCGGCACGGGGGATAAGGTGAGGCTGTTCATCGACGTAGCCGCCACTGACGACTACGACCTGGACTACCTCGAGTACAACTGG
>CBFCYQ010000310.1:0-3268 GCA_965602205.1 uncultured bacterium
GACGACCAGGTCGCGCTTTTCATCCTGCATGTGTTTTTTGATATCCAGAGCGATAAAGGCCGGGAGCCAGTCGGCTATCTGGTGGGGCTCCATGTGCGGCAATTTCTGCAACAGCGGGATGGCGCGTTCGGTGAACCAGTTCTGAAACGCCTGCTTTCTTTTCGACAGCACTTTGATGGTTTTGGGAATGAGACCGATAACCGGCACATCCCCGGCAAGCTTGATCAGGTCGGCCAGCAGTCCGGTCTCGTCCCAGAGGCCAAAGCTGTCGCGGTTGAGCGGTATCTGCGGGTGGGTCTTTTTCCAGTAGACGGCATAGGCGAGGTCGAAAACGTCAAAGGATACCTGGTATTTTTCTTTGAGTGTCCCGCGAAGATGCACCAGCGCGGTATCCATCCGCCGGTAGGTGGGGTTGGCGAAATTGACCGCCGCGTGCATCGTGTAGAGCCTGACATCTTCGACGTTCTCGGCCAGCCGGTTCTGCAGTTCGGTCTTGCCGATACCCGCCACACCGTAAAAGACCAGCACCGTCGGCTCGGCCTTGTCGCGGTCGGCTTTGACATCGGCGATCTTCTTGCGGAGTGCCTCGGCAAAAAGGGCCTTGCAGTCATCGCGGCCCACAAACGGGCGCTTTGCGCCGAGAGTAGCGGTATCGATTTCGTGTTCAGGTTCGAGAACCATCGCGCCTGACCTGCTGAAAAGCCTAAGACCAAAAGATATAGTTATCCCGGATACAGGATAGGCAAAATGGAGAGATATGTCAACCGATTAGCCGCCGGGGGGCGTTACCCGGCGGTCGGCTTTTTCTTTTTCAGGCGCGGGGCGACGATATAAAAGGCGAAAATCACGAGCAAATACAAGGACGCCACCCAGGTGATTATGCGGCCGGTAACATAACGCTCCGAACGGTATTTGAACGCCACCGTCTTAGTCCCGGCGGGGACGACTACCGCGCGGAAGGTGCTATAGGAGCGCAGAAGTTTGGCCGGCTGACCATCGACATAAGGGTGCCACGCACCATACCAGTTGTCGGTCATCACGAGAAGGTGGTTTTTGGTGCAGTTGAGTCCGACCAGGACGGAGTCGGTTTCGTACTCGATGACCCAGGCGGAGTCGCTGACGGTGGTATCGGATGCGAGTTCGATGCCGGGGTCTTCCTCGAGGTAGACGATTTGGCGCATGTCGTCGCTGCCGTTGAGCACGTCGCGCCAGATGTTATCGGGGTCGTCAAAGAGCCGGTATTGGTCGGCCAGGTAGACGCGCGGGAAGGCGTTGTCGTTGCGGATGATCTGCATGCCCCGGAAGTTCATGGCGGAGGTGGTCGGGATACCGCCGAAGTAGCCTTCGGGGATGTTCTGGTCCTGCCCGATAATGAGGTATTTCGCGCCGGCCAGGTTGAGAAAGCGGGCGTTGCCCTGGTTGGTCAGGGCGGGGCCGCCGAGAAGCCGGTCGTACCATTTGAGCTGGTTGCCGTGGTAGCCGACAACGAGCTGGATGCCGTGGTAGGGGAAGTTGATGGGCAACTGCTGGCTGAAACTCTGCACGCGGTAAAGCGATTTGTCCTGTTTGAAAAACTCGACGATGGGGTTCGACGACAGGTACGGCAACGGGTCGGCCAGGCTGACAAACCGGCGGTTGAAGCGAATGCCGTCGATAACGGGAATGGCAAGCAGGGCGATAAGGATGGCGGCGCCGAACTTGCGCGATTGATACATCCAGATGCACCCGGCGGCGAGGGCAGTGAACAAAAAGGCGAGCCATGCACCCGATTGAATGGCGGGGAGGTTGGCATAGGCAACATCGAGCTTGCTTACCCCCTGCTGGACCATGAGGGTGGGGGCTTCACTGTAGAAAAGCGAAGTCCAGAGGTTAAGCATGCCCTTGCCGGCGGCGGTGAACAAGAGGGCCAGCACGAACATGAAGGCCGGCCAGCCGAACAGCAGGTAGTGAAACTTTTTGGATTGCGCGGCTTTTAACTCGCGGCTGCGGTCGATGACGAACTGCAAGCCCATCCCGGCGAGAATAGCCGCCGAGAAGGAAAACAAAAACATGATCATCGACGGCGCGCGCAGGGATTTCACCATCGGAATCAGCCAGAAGAATATGTGGAAGACGGGCGTGGTCGCCGCCAGGCCGTAGATAAGCGCAAAAAGCGCCAGCCCTCCCAGGAAATACGATTCCTTGCGGCGGTAGAAAAAGAGGCCGATAAGGGCGACGAAGAAGCACACGACGCCGACGGTTTCGGAGTTATCCTTGAAGGGGTTTTTGCCCCAGTAATAGGTTTCGGTGGTGGTGCTGTGGGTGCCGGCGAACTCGGGTATAATCATCGAGAAGGCTTCTTCCTCATGGAGCGACCACGAGGTGGCCCAGTCCCAGCCGCGCTTCGATTCCGAGCGCGGCGAGTAGTTGCTGGTGTAGTGGAAACCGGGATAGAACTGGATGGCGGATATGGCCAAGCCGATGATGACGGCATAGGTGGTAAGCGCCGCCGGTTTAATGCAGGGTATTATTGATTTTTTCTCACGCCAGAGGACGATCAGCTTGAAGGCGGCGTAGAAGCTCACCGCCCAGAGGGAGAAGTAGGCGAGTTGCGGGTGGGGCGTGAGGATGATCAGGCCGATCACCAGCCCCAGGATCGAGAAATTGAGCAGGGGTTTGCGCTCGAAACCGCGATCCAGAAAAAGAATGGTCAGCGGGAAAAGCGTCGTCACGAAAATCTTGCCATCATGCCACGGCGCCACGAGGCTCATCAGGTAGCCGGCGAACATGTAGCAAATGCCGGAAAGCAGGGAGGCTATTTTTGACAGTTTGAACTGGCGGGCGCAAAAGTAAGTGAAAACGCCGGAGAGGAAGATGTGAACGATGAGATTGTAACTGAGCATGCGAAAGAGGGTGCCGAAAAATTTGAGGGCCGACAGGGGGTAGAACAGGTCACCGTGAAAAGCCTCGACAAAGGGCAGGCCGCCGAAGATGTATGGGTTCCACTGAGGGACCGCGCCGTGGGTCAGCACGTAGTTGACATAGAAGGAGCGGAAGAAGATTCCGGCCTGCATCATGTCGGCGCTGTAGAAGATTTTGCTGGAGAAGATGAATTCGCCGAAGAGGATAATAATCCCGACGAGGGCAGCGCCGAAGACAAAGGGCGCGGTGTACGGGGATTTTTCAAAATCGAATTCGGGGCGGCGCTTTTGGTCGGCACGCGACGAGGCGCTAGTTTTCTTTTTAGCCAAAATCGGCTCCTCCTACTTTTCCAGCTTAACGATCAAAG
>CBFCYQ010000311.1:0-3255 GCA_965602205.1 uncultured bacterium
TACCTGAGCACCGTCGAGGTATTCGATCCCGGCGCCAATTCCTGGAGTTCGGCAACACCTATGCCGACACCGCGGTCAAACCTTGCGGCCGCTGTCGCCGCCGGAAAAATCTATGTCTTTGGCGGCGTTAACGCCACGGGGACACTGTCGACCGTCGAGGAGTATGATCCTGCAACGAATAGCTGGAAGACCAAGACACCCATGCTGGCACCGCGACAGGAGATGGGTGCCGCCGCCCTCGATAACAAGATATACCTGGTCGGCGGGTACTATCAACAGATGAAAGCGGATGTTTACATATACGACCCGGCGCTGGACCCGTAGGCCGGTCGCCCCTCACGCTCCGTGCAACTGGCCGTATTTCTCGGTCGCATACCGGTCGGTCATGCCGGCGATGTAATCGGCGATGACAATGTCGAGCTTTTCGCCGTCAAGCATCTTCTGAAAGCGGCTCGGTAACAGCGACACATCGGCCGCAAAAGTCCTGAACAGAAACTGTATTATCTCCGCCGCCCAATCCGACAATGAGACAAGATGAGAGTTACGGTAAAGATGGTCGCGTAGGAATCGCTTGATCTCCAGGACCATCTGTGCCATCCGATCGGAATAACCGCCCAATTTCTCCGATGATCGGCGGACATCGTCCAGGTTGTGGACACCCCGGTCCATTAGCCGCCGCCGGGTCTCCTCGACAACATCGGTGGTCATGCGGTTGACCAGTTGCCTGGTGAGAGCATAGCGCCTATAGCCTGCCTCGTCGTTTCCCCCCGGAGCACTGCCGGTATCCATCCCCGGTGACTTGAAAAACTGTGTGTCCTGCAGGGCATCGAACGTAATCAGCCCCGAAGACAGGCCGTCGTCGATATCGTGCGAGTTGTATGCAATCTCGTCGGCGATGTCCACCAGGGCCGCCTCCAGGGTGGGCTGTTCACGTGGGTTGAATTCGGGGATATCGATTCTTACCGTCGTCTCGTGTTTGACGATGCCTTCCCGTACTTCATAAGACAGGTTCAGCCCGGGGTGTTCGGGATACCGCCGCTCCAGAACATCCACCACCCGCAGTGACTGCCGGTTATGATTGAATCCACCTGAATTCTCCAGCAAACCGTTCAGAACGTCCTCACCGGCGTGACCGAACGGCGTGTGGCCGACATCATGCACCAGGGCGATAGCTTCCGCCAGGTCTTCGTTCAGAAGCAGGTTCCGGGCCAGCGTACGGCTTATCTGAGCCACCTCGATAGTATGCGTCAACCGCGTGCGGTAATGATCCTTCTCGTGAGGGATAAACACCTGGGTTTTGTACTCCATCCGCCGGAAGGCGGCCGAGTGCACAATCCGGTCGCGGTCGCGTTGAAAAGCCGTGCGCAGGGGGTGTTCTTCCTGGGGATACACTCTTCCCTTTGATTCGCCGGCAAGGGCCGCATAGGGACCCAGGGTGGCCTTCTCCCGCTTTTCGATGTCCTCTCTGGTCAGGGGCAACCCGCTCAAAAGACTTCCTCCTTTTTTGCGACCGGCCCTCCAAAGACATATGACAGGGATATCTGGTGCGTGAAACCGAGCACCGGATGGAACTGACTGGCATACGAAATAACGGCTTTCTTGTGGTTTATCTCCAGGCCGCCGCCGTAGAGAGTCGGGGCGGTGGCAAATCCCCAGAACAGGGCAGCTTTTTTCGATATTCGCAGAAACTGCCCGAGAGCAAGCTGCGGTTTTTGCCCCGCTTGGAGCGTCGCCCGCCCCAACGTCGAAAAAGAACCGCTGCCGGCATACTCCAGATATCCCGACCACTTCGGTTCTGCCGGCAACCCGCCGGCATAGAGGATGGGAGAATTGAGATTGTCGCCGACGACCGCGCCGGTCACCCGTTTCGTTCTCACGGTCAGCCCTACTCCCCATGCCGCCGCCCGCAACTGACCGTAACCCTGGGCAATATCCACCATTATCCCGGAAACCGAGGCGCCCACCCAGATGCGCTTGATCGGGTAGGCGATATTCAGCCTGGCCGTGCGCTCGGCATAGAAGTCGCGGTGCCCGAACTGAGCCACGCCCAGAGCCACGACCGCATCGCGGTAACGGTAGGCCGCCGCCACAAAGGCCTGGTCCAACTCCTTCATCTCAAACTTGCGGCCAAGGCCCATCTCCACCTTAATCTCGCCGGAGTCTATCCCGCCGGAGGGCAGTGTCACGAGCGCCGAGGCCGAGGATTTTCTCAACAAGATACCGCCGCCAAGCCCCGCACCGCGGCCGGTCTGGTAATCAAAGGCCGCAACTTCTAACGACAGAAGCACAGACATGACTATGGTGTAACGAATGAGTTTCATGTCTAACGAGCGATAACTATCGGTTTCTTAACTGATTCCACCCCGGCCACCTCGAAATAGAGAATATAAATACCGATCGGCAGCCGATTGCCACCATCGCTACGTCCATCCCAGTAATAGACAGGCTGCAGCAACGCCTCGCCGTCAACCAGCGTTTTCACCGCCCGCCCCTCGCGGTCGTATATCCTCATCTTATATGCGTGGCTCTTGGGCGCCTCGACGATAATGGCCGCCTCATCGTCGATGCCGTCGCCGTCGGGCGAGATGTGCTCCGGTCGAATCGAGATGCTCAGGCCGGGGGCGTTCGGTTCTAACAGAACTTCATTCTCAGCCCCGGGCGTCCCTCCCTTTCCTTTCGACCGGCCCCAGATCGTGTCCCGGGGCATCTGTTCGCTTCGGCTCCAGGTGAAATTGCTGTCGAAGGTCGCCGCAAACTCAAAAACGTCTGCCTCTATGCCAAAAGGGTCGACAAGACGCACCCGATCGCCGCTGTTGTTGAGCACCGGCCACGCCCCGGGCTGGACGTACCGACCGGTAAACGACCAGTAGAAATCGGAAAACTTCTCGGCGTCCGCAACCAGGACAAGGTATCCGCCGGCGTCCAAAGTCAGGGTCGAATCCGATATCGTGTAGGCACTCAGGGCATCGCCGATCATCCAGTCCCGCAAATCCATGGTGGTGTGGTGTCGGGACTTTATTTCGACCCATTCACTCTCCAGACCGGTGCGCGGGTTCGCCAGGATTTCGTTCAGGACGACCGGCGGATAATCCACGCCGGTAGCCGTGAACGTTTTCTCATTGTTCCGGGGGCGGTCATCGTCGGGTAAGGCCGCCTTCATGTTCACATAGAGGCCATCCAACTCGTAGGTATTAACTATCAGAGCGCTTACTCCCGACTCGAGGTCAGGGATGTCGAGAACATCCAGGGGCACGT
>CBFCYQ010000312.1:0-3252 GCA_965602205.1 uncultured bacterium
GACGAGAAGATATTCTTTGTCAACTGACGAGTAATCTCTGCCAACGCCATTTCCCATATACGTCGTTGCCGTTATATAGGGACAATTGTGCGCCGAATCAAATGTTAATATCGAGGTCGCGGTACAGACCGACCGTCTTTTGACGCGCAATTTAATTTGATTTTGGCGCTGGGTTTACGTATAAAGTTTCCCTGGGAGAAAATGATGAAAATTCACCTGGCCGTAATATTAGCATCACTGTTGTTTTGTATGGCGGCGCCGCCGGCCGGCGGGTCGCAGCGACCGGAACAGTTCGGTCTGGCCCTGCCCTTTCCCCGAGAACTGCCGGCTTTCCCCAGCGACCTCAGCCTGATACGACCCGGGACCCTGAAACTCGTCTGGGTTCCGCTGGTGCTGAGCGTGGATTTATCGGGAAACGTAACGGAGATTTCTCACAACGCCGGAGTTGACACTCTGCTGGTCAATTACGCCCGGCCTTACCTCGAAGCCTTGAAGTTTGAACCGGCCACGCGCGATGGAAGCGCCGCCGCGGCCAGGCTTCCGGTTGTTCTGAGGTATCGTCGGGGGGTAGCCTTTCCCAGTCTGACTTTTCCTGTCAGTGCCGGTCTGAACTCGGTGGATCACGATTTGCTGGAGGGAGCTTACCGGTTGAACGGGATCGAGCTGCCCCGTCCGGTGGTGTTTCCGTCGTTCGCCGGAGCCGTGGACAAAAACGACAGCAGCCTGGTGTTTCCATATATTCTGCTAAAAATCGAACTGGACCGCACGGGCCGGCTGACCGCTGTCGAGGTAGTCCGGTCCACCCTGCCGGACTATAACATGCCCATCGAGTCGGCGGCGATGTGGGCCGAGTACGCACCGGCGGTGGTGGCAGGGGAGACGGTGCCGTCGACAGGTTTCCTGATGGTCTCCTTTTTCCCGCAGTTGGACTATCCGTTGAAGCGCTGGGACAGCGCCCGCCTGGCGGAGATATCTTTGATGCAGCGGGAGTCGGTCAGATTATTCGCTGATACGGTGGGGCTGATGTTCGAGCCAATTCCCCGGCGACGTGACGGCGACGCCTATACACTGTCGGCGCGCCGTCGCAGAAGCACCGACAGCATCAACTGCTATCTGTCTATCGATACGCTTGGTTTCGCCAGGGTTCGAGCAGAAAGCAAAGCGGGCCGGAGTATAAAAGAGACCATGCAGCAGTTTCGGCAGGTTCTTCGTTTCTATCCGGCGTTAGGCTTTGACGGACGGCCTCGTCCGTTCTACGGTTTCATTACGTTGTTGCAGGATTCCACTACAACCGTACGAGTGCGTTATCATTGGTTGAAAACTCACTGAACCCCGCCCGCTCTTCGTAACCACTTGACAAATCATAACATACGGGCTATCCCCAAGATTGGCGCAGGAGTGTGCGATCGCAGATTCTGCGCTCTATGTTTGAGGTGAAAATCCATCGGTCAAACGGCGCGGGCGTTAAGTTATTGGGGGACAGTGAATAATCCGCGTTGCCTCTGTGTTGGCGTGAATTGGGCACAAATGTTGTCTTTAATTAGCGTGGCAGATACTGAGACGGCTGGTTGCGTTGGAAGAAATTAGTAGTCACGATTGTATTGGAGAGAGAAGGTTGAGATTATGGAAAAAGCCACTGGTTTTTTGAACATGGCATCAGCAGTGATACTCATGGTTGCGGGATTGTATATGCAAGTCGTCTTCTCGCCGCTTCTGTCACCATCTGTCAAGACACTCATGGTGGGTGCCATCATGGTGTACTTGGTCATCAGAGTCGATTCGACTTTTCCCCGGAACTAAGTGTACAAAAGGTGGTTAACACAGGTAGCAAGGCGCCGAAATAATTGCTTGACTTTAGTGGATAAAGCTGCAATTTTGGTCTCTTGTTTGGTTATAAGGTAAGGAAAAAGTTTTGAAAAGAACGCACTTCGCCCCATTTTTGGCTCTTCTGGTGGGGGCGTGCCTGTCCCTGTCGATTCCATCGGCGAACTCCCAGGAAGTGAAGCCGGCCATTGCCGACGCGTTGGCCGCAGGTGACACGGTGCTTGCCATCAGTCTGCTCGAGAAAGAGATCGGGATCGACAAAGCCTATCATATGAATTACTATATGCTTGGCCGTATATACTTCGAGCGAGGTCAGTACGTCGAAGCGAAAGAACAGTTCCGGACGGCTCAGGAAAAGAAAAGTAAGCATTACGAGTCGCTTTACTACCTCGGCCTTACTCATTTGAATCTCAACGAACTCGCCGACGCCAAGCAAGTAATGGAGAAGGGGCGCAAGAAGGACAGAAAGCATACCGATTGGTTTGATGACGGCTATGGCCTGGTGATGATGGCCCAGGAGAACTATCCGGAGGCCGACCGGGCCTTCCGTCGGGCCATCTCCGAGGATTCGTCGGTTGCCGACTATCATATTCATCTCGGCGACGCCAATTTCTACCAGGGAATCCCGTCACTGGCCGTTGCCGAATACGAGATTGCTCTCCAGATGGACACGGCCTCCACGGAGGTGTATTTTCATTATGCCCAGGCCTGTCTGGAGATGAAGGATTATGCGTGCGCTATGGAGAAGCTGCGGGTGGTGTTGACCAAGGACAGCACCTACGCACCGGCCTGGATGCGCGCCGGTTCCATTTATTTCAAAGCGGCCCTGTCGTCGCGCTCGCGCAGTGAACGAACCAACCGCTTCAAGGATGTCATCGGGGCTTACCGGAAATACTTCGAGTTGGCCAGCGTGACCGCGGACTCTTCCACGGTTCGGCCCTATTTTGAATTGGCCATGGCTTACGTCAATGTCAACGGTTTCGAAGAGGCAACGAAGCTGTTTGAAGACGTGCTGGCCATACCTTACGAGCCAAGGGACATTTACTTCTACTACGGGAAGTCTTTGTGGGGGACCCGGGATTACGTCAAGAGCGGAGACATGCTGGCGAGGCACCTGGAGTGGGTGGAGGCCCAGGAGGGCGATAATCCCTCGCGCGTCAACGACGTGGAGTTGTATCAGCTTCTCGGGGACAGCTATTACTACCGCAAGCCGAACGATTTTGCCTCGGCCATCAAGTACTATACGAAATCCATCGCCCTTGAACCTCAGCAGAAACGGTTACTTCAGAATATCGCCGTTGCCTATCACAGCATGAAGAGCTACCGGCAGGCGATCGAGTTTTACAGTCGGCGCATAGAACTGGGCATCGATTCCACCTCGGCCTCTATTTACAGGAACGCCGGGTACTGCGCCCTCAACATCGCCAA
>CBFCYQ010000313.1:0-3216 GCA_965602205.1 uncultured bacterium
ATGCATGAGGTCGAACCCGACATCCGCCGGGCGGAAAATGCCCATATTGGCGTTCAGGTTCGCGCCGTCCATGTACAGCAGGCCGCCCTTGGCGTGGACGATGTCGGCTATCTGTTTGACATGGGTCTCGAAAATACCCAGCGTATTGGGATTGGTCATCATTATCCCGGCTACGCTCTCGTCCATGACCGCGGCCACCGCCTCCGGTGCTATAACGCCCTGATCATTGGACTTGACCTGCACCGCCGAATAGCCGACCGAGGCGACCGAGGCCGGGTTAGTGCCGTGAGCCGAATCCGGAATGATAATCCCGGTCCTGTTTTCGTTCTTGGACAATTGGAAGGCCCGCATTATCAACAGACCCGCGAATTCGCCGTGCGCGCCGGCTACCGGCTGCAGTGAGACTGACGGAAAACCCGATATCTCGCTCAAAAAAGCCGACAAATCCCACATCAGTTGCAGGATGCCCCGCGCCGAGCTACATGGCGCCAGGGGATGGTGCTCCGCGAAATCCGGCAAAGACGCCGCCACATCATTAAGCTTGGGGTTGTACTTCATGGTGCATGAACCCAGCGGGTAAAATCCCCTGTCAATGTGGTGATTCTTGACCGAAAGACCAATAAAATGCCTCATGGCCTCGCCCTCGGTCACCTCGGGTAGGGCGGCGTCGCTCCGCCGCCGGTATTTCTCCGGTATACCTGCCAGTATATCGGCATCGTCTTTAGCGGTGGCGGGGAGGGTGCATCCTCTCCTTCCGGCAACCGACTTTTCATATATCAACAGTGGTTCATCCATCCATGCTGCTCACTTGTGTCTATTCACCTGCATTCAATGAAAGCGATGCGACCGGTTATGTCCCGGGTTCGACTCCTTTGAGCTTGTCGATCTGTCTGGTCGCATATTCAACATCTTCAGATTCGGGGTAGTGCTCTATATACTCCTGGAAGGCATCAATAGCCATAGCCGTATCACCCATCTGACGATAGACAATAGCCTTCCAGATCTCCGCATCCTGAGCGATCATCTTGCCGGAGAAGTCCTTCATGACCGAGCCAAAGGCCGTAAGCGCCTGTTCATACTCTTTCGCCCGACGGAGCATATCGGCCAGCGACATTCGACCTTGACCGGATAGTGAATCGGTCGGCTCGCCGGCGTCTATTACCTTCTGATACCAGTTCATAGCTTCGTTCGAGCCACCCCGGTATTTGTACTTCTCGGCAATCTCCAGGTATAACTCGCGGTCCGACTCCTGCTCCGCCCTGGCCAACAGGTCATCGAGCGTGCCGATACCGTTTTGATAATCGACTATCGTTTTGAGGAAATCATCGACCTCCATGTAGCCGACAATCCTGTCAATTTCCTCCCCGTCTTCGCCCACCAGTACGGAGGTCGGATATCCGATTATACCAAGCTCGTAAGCCAGGAGAGTATCAGTCTTGGCGTTAACCTTAGCCAATATCATTTCCGTGGAAAAGAAATCGATTGCTTTCTGATCAACCAACACGACCGTGTCGAGACGTCTGCACCACGTTCACGAGTCGGAGTAAAAGTTGACCAGCACCGCCTGTCCGGTGGAATCAGCGACGGCTCTGGCGACGGCATAGCTGTCGAAATGCGGAGCAGCCGGGATACTGCCCTGCTTCTCTGCGCCGCACGCGACGACAAGTAACATCATTACTAATACGACGGGGATTTGTCTGCTGTGGATCATGCTTGCTCCATCCTGTATAAACGTACGATTGTTGTTATCTAAACTCCGGCCGTACCAGGTCGTCACCGAGGATTGTCTCCAAAACAATTTGAGCCTCACTACGAAACTCGCGCGGCACCATAATGAAGCGCCCCTCTTCCGACGGGGGCACCAACGGAACGTGTCCGTCGACCGCCTCCCCGGCCCGGGTAAACGACGACGACAGGATAACCGATGGAATATTATTGGAATCCAGAGTGCCGCGAGCCATATCCGCCTTTATCCCGGAAAAGACGCTGCCGACTACTACCCAGCTGTTGTCGGGTTGGACTGCCCCGCAGCGTTTTTCGGAGATATGGTCGACGAGCTTTTCATTGCAGTCCGGACACGTCCAGCAATCGACGGGAAACTCGAACCTGCACTTGGGACAGTAAGGCAACTATGCGTCCTTTCTTTGCCAACTGGCACCGATTATCGTATCCAGTACTTCGGCGGCCTCTTCCCCACATTCGGCCGGAACCTTTATCTCGAACTGGGGCGTCTTCGATTTGAAAAACGGATATAACGCCAGCCCGGCATCTCCAAAAAAGCCCGATTGTGAAAACACCACCGCCGGGATGCCGCGCTCAGACAGGGCTTCCTTAGCCATATCAGCCGATATTTTATCTCCGATCGTACCCAGTTCCACCCATTCACCTTCCGTTACAACGGCTTCCCAACCACAAACGTGGCAGGATGTGGCGCCACTTTCAAGCTCCGTTTTACATGCGGGACAAGACGCCACGGGACGACAACTCCTTCAGTCCCTCAACCAATTGCGAGACTTCCTGGTCGGTTCTCTTTTCCGTCGTCGCAACAATCAGGCAGTCACCAAGGGTGCGGAACCAGCGGCCGGCGTCGATCCCCGGAACCACTCCGCGTTCCACCATCGCCAGGACAATCTCTCGCGCCGGTCTGGGGGTTTTTACGGCAAACTCCCGCACGAAAGGAGCCTCGAAGTACGGCTCGTAGCCGTCCAGCTCAAAGATCTTCCCGGCTGTCTGCTTAGCCCTCTCGGCTGAGAGCAGGGCGACCTTCTTGAGCCCCGTCCTGCCCAGCAGAGTCAGGTACACGGACGCCGCCGTTGCACAAAGAGCCTGATTGGTGCATATATTCGAAGTCGCCTTCTCCCGTCTGATATGCTGTTCGCGAGTCTGCAATGTCAGGACAAAACCGGGGCTGCCATCGACATCCGTCGTTCTGGCGACAATTCGCCCGGGCATAGAACGGGCCAGTTCTTTTTTGGCCGCAAAAAATCCCAGCAGGGGGCCGCCAAAGGAGACGGGATTGCCCAGCGGTTGGCCTTCCCCCACAACGATGTCAGCACCGTAATCGGCGGGTGTTCTCAATATCGCCTGGGCAATGGGATCTACAGTCATGATCAGCTTGCCGCCGGCATGGTGAACGATGCCTGAGACGGATTCCACATCTTCCAGCAGACCAAAGAAGTTGGGTTGACCGACCAGTACCGCCGCCGTCCGGTCATC
>CBFCYQ010000314.1:0-3198 GCA_965602205.1 uncultured bacterium
CGGGCGGTAGAGTCTGATGCTGATGCGGGAGATCGGATTCCTGCTTTCGGAGCGGATTCGTCCTTTGAGGAAGAGGGCTAACATGGCGGGAATAACGGTCACCGACAACAATGCGGAGGCCGCCATGGCAAATGTCTTGGTGTAGGCCAGGGGTCGGAACAAGCGCCCTGACTGTCCTTCCAGTACCAGCACCGGCAAAAAAGACACCGTGATGATAAGCAGCGAGAAAAACAGGGCCGGCCCGACTTCTTTAGCGGCCTCCAGAACGGCCTGGCTGCGCGAGGCTCCCTCGGGCGTGCGTTCCAGGTGTTTGTGAGCGTTCTCCACCATCACCACCGAAGCGTCTACCATCACGCCGATGGCGATGGCGATTCCTCCCAGCGACATGATGTTGGCGTTGATACCCAGCACGTGCATCGCCAGAAGAGACAACAGCACCCCGGCGGGCAGCGTGACCACGGCTATCAGGGTAGAGCGAACGTGCAGCAGAAACAGCAGCGTGATCAGAACCACCACGATAATCTCTTTGATCAGCGTGTCGCGCAGGTTGTCGATGGCGCGGTCGATCAAGCCCGACCGGTCGTAGACCGTGACGATTTCGACACCCTCAGGCAGGCCGCTTTTCAGGTCCTCCAGCTTTGTCTTGACCCTGTCGATCACTTCGCGGGCGTTGTCCCCCCAACGGATGACCACGATACCGCCGACCGTCTCACCCCGGCCGTCAAGTTCGGCCAGCCCGCGTCGCATTTCCGGACCATATTGCACGTTTGCTACCGATGATAGCAGTACCGGGGGGCCGCCGGCGGGCGTATGCACGGGAATATTCCGCAGGTCCTCCAGGTCGCCGACGTAGGCCAGGTTGCGGACCATGTACTCGGTCTCGCCCAGCTCCATAAGCCGACCGCCGACGGCGCCCGTTGAGCGCTTGACCGCCATCAGCACATGACCCAGCGGAAGATCGTAGTATTCCATCTTGCGCGGGTCGACCTCCACCTGGTACTGCCTGACAAAGCCGCCGACCGAGGCAACTTCGGATACCCCGTCCAGCGAGGACAACTCGTATTTCAAAAACCAGTCCTGAAGGGAACGCAATTCGGCCAGGTCGTGGCGGTTGGTCGTGTCCACCAGGGCGTACTGGTATACCCAGCCGACCCCGGTGGCGTCGGGACCCAACTGCGGTGTCACGTCTCGGGGAAGCCGCCCGCTCATCTGCGACAGGTACTCCAGCACTCGGCTGCGTGCCCAGTAAATGTCGGTACCGTCTTCAAAAATGACATATACAAACGACAGGCCGAAGTAGCTGAAGCCTCGGACATTTTTTGCTTTGGGCACGGCCAGAAGAGCCGTCGACAGGGGATAGGTAACCTGGTCCTCGACCACCTGTGGCGGCTGACCGGTGTATTCCGTCTGCACTATGATCTGGACGTCCGACAGGTCCGGGATGGCATCGACGGCTATCCGGTTAGTCGCATATACGCCGATCAGCAGCAGGATTACCGTTACCGATAGCACCAGCCAGCGGTTCTTGACCGAGTACTCAATAATTTTAGTGATCATGTTCCGCCTCCGGCCGGTGCTTCACCAGGTTCATCCCGCATTTCGGGCAGCTCCCTGGCGCCGCACTGACCACACTGTCCTGTGGCATCGGGCAGACGTAGACTCCTTTATTGTCAGTATCCTCTATAGGCACGAGTTTCATGCTGCATTCGAAGCACTCGCCTTCACCGTACTGCAGCACGTGGTAGTGCTCCGGCATGGGGCAAGTGTACACGCCCGAGCGCTCCTTTTCGGCGAACGCCGGCGTAGCTTCGTGCCTGTTTTCGTCACCTTTGTCGGTGCCGGAGGTGTGAGCGTGCTGATGCATCCCACCCAGGGCTTCGTTAAGTCGCGATTCGCTGTCTAACAGGAATTGACCCGATGTCACGACCTGCTCGTTATCCGTCAGCCCTGACCGTACCTCGACCAGGTCGCCGTCACCGATGGCACCGGTGGTGACGACCCGGGGTTCAAAAGAGTCTCGGCCGGATGCTACGTAGACAACCTGCCTGGCACCGGAGTTTATCACGGCTGCCCGGGGAATAGCCAGGCGCTCGGAGGGAAGTTCGGCATGAAGCGTGACCTCGGCATACATCTCAGGCTTCAACCGGTAATCAGAATTGGGAACGTCAAGGCGTATCTCCACC
Source organism: uncultured bacterium (assembly GCA_965602205.1). Taxonomy (GTDB): domain Bacteria; phylum Zixibacteria; class MSB-5A5; order GN15; family FEB-12; genus DAOUUR01. The sequence goes on from CBFCYQ010000314.1 coordinate 2,184, forward strand.
TGGCGCCCGGCATCGAGGAACGACGACACATAAGACACCGTGCCTTCGAGTTCCTCCCCGGGAAGGTTGGGCATATGTACCGTGGCCGGTTGACCGACTTTGACGAAGGGCAGGTCCTGCTCGTAGACATGAGCCACCACCCAGACCGACGAGAGATCGGCGATTCGATACAGTTCGGCGCCGGGCCTGAGGTTGTCGCCCTCGGACACCTTCTTGACGATGATTACGCCGTCGGCGGGGGCGCGTATTTTCAGCGTGCGCGTTACTTCACCGGTGGCCAAAAGCTGCTCGATCTGGTCGTCGGAGATGTCCCAGTTCTGCAGGCGCTTGCGGGCGGCTTGGAGGAGGTCGGTCATGCCTCCCGGCGAGGTGTCACCGGCGGCATGTGCGATCAAAAACTCCTTCTGTGCCGCCACCAGGTCGGGCGAGTAAACCTCGAGCAAGGGCTGCCCCTTGTACACGCGTTCCCCTTCATAATCCACATACAGGTGCTCAATCCAGCCGTTGATTTTCACGTTAACCGCGTGGACCCGCGGTTCGGCGTAGTCAATCCTGCCGAAAGCATGGATGTGCCTTGTCAAAGGCTGGTACATGGCGGCGGCTGTCACCAGGCCCATATTCTGTCGGGTGGTAGGATCGATCGTGAGCGAGCCGGTAGGGGCCGCGCCGTTTTTTTTCGGCGTGAGTTTCATGCTGCAGATGGGGCAGTACCCCGGCTCGTCGGCGATGATTTCAGGGTGCATGCCGCATGTAAATTGTTGCCGATCCGTCTCGGTGGCCGACGGTGTGCCATTGCCGGTCTGCGGCACCAGCAAATAGGCGACTCCGAAACCTATCACCAGGGCTATCAGAGCTATGATTGTGGTTTTCATCTGTTATCTCCCGTATTCCTCGCCGAGCAGTTCCTCCCGTTCGGCGCGTTTCTGGTGATACTGCTTGAGCAGGTTAAGGCGCTCAAGTTCAATGTTCAGCAGTTCCAACTGACTTGCCAGAAGTTCGTCAAAATCTACCTGGC
>CBFCYQ010000315.1:0-3197 GCA_965602205.1 uncultured bacterium
TGTGTGCTTCGCGCTTACAGGTACAGATGTGCTGGTGGGAGGCGCTACACTGACCATGTATTACGACGACGATAAGTTGACCGATCTTGATCTGGCCGGACACGAGGCCGATCTGGGTATCTGGAAATGGAACACCGATTCAGCCAAATGGACCGGCATGACCGGGACGGTCGACAGCGACGCCAACATGGTGACGGCCGAAATCTCGAAAACGGGCGCTTATGCGATTTTTGCCGACCCTGGTTGCTGTCAGAACATTCGTGGCAACGCCAACGGCGACGTTGACGACAAGGCGAATATATCCGACGTATCGTACCTGTTGGCGTACTTGTTTGGCATCCCGACCGGTCCGGCGCCGCCATGCTGGGAAGAAGGTAACGCCAATGGCGATCAGGATGAGAAGGTCAATGTATCCGATGTCTCATACTTGTTGGCATACCTGTTTGGCATTCCGACCGGTCCGGCACCGCCGGCCTGCCCGTGATGCGGCGCTGCCGCCCGTTAGCTCCCGGTGTTGAGACCCGGCAATTGTGACAGCCGGTGCGGATTTGAAGGGACGTTTTAGAAGCTGCGATAAGAAAACCGGGCGCCGGCTGACGAAAAACCGGCGCGACGTGATAGATACCCCGATACCTGATGGAACCTGATGGTGGCAGTGCGGTCCTATGCGGCCACAGGTCAAAGGCGATCAACAATAGTGAAAAGCACAAACGGCGTAGTTCGGGAGGTCATAGTGTCCAGGTGTATTTCAGTTTTTGTGGCTCTGTGGGTACTTGCTGCCTGCACAATTGCCAACGGCCAGACGATTGTATGCGATGGTGAAGCCTGCGGCGGCTCAGGAAACTCAAGTTGCGGCGGCACGCGAGATTATGTTTATACCGTGACGACTGATCCGGAATCGGGCCTTCTGGATGCCCTGTTTATAGGCACCCACGATCCCGATCCCGCCAACTACACCAATATTTGTATGCCGCAAGGGTGGACTTTTAACGTCATCGCCACTCCCCGAGACGACTACAAAGGTCTCACGGCGCACGGGTCGCTCTCAGCCGGACCGAACGGCACCTGCCCTTACAGTATCGTCTTCACGTATGTGGGGACCTCGCAGGACCCGTCCATGGATTTTGGGTTTGACCACGCCGCCTCCCCGAACGACGTGGCCTGGACACTGGCTTACCCCCAGTCGGTCAGCACCGACTGGGGCGCACTCGTTGGCATGGGAGCCGGGCCGGTTCATGCCCCCGGCGACACCTGCTGGGGCTATGGTGACGTTGATGGAGACGGGATGCCGCTATCCGTCGCCGACCTGTCGCGACTGGTGCAGTTCGTACACTACGGCGGCAATACGCCCAGTCCGCTATATGAATGTGACCTCAATTCCGACGGTTTCGTTGACCAGGCCGATATCGACATGCTCTTGTGCTTTTTCGCTGGCGGGGGGCTGAGTTGTTTTCCGCAGTACCCGTTTCCGACGAACTGTGATCCGGACACTATTCGGGGCGCCTGTTGCGGCGTTGAGGATTGCGCCGTTCGCTCACCGAGCAACTGTGCCTATCCCGACGTCAATTACCTCGGGGACAATACACCCTGCACCCCGGACCCTTGCTTCGCCGACATCTACGGCACCAAGTTCTTTGATGCCAATGTCAACGAACAACGGGATGCCGGCGAGGGGGGGCTGGCCAACTGGAAGATTGTGCTGCAGGGTCCGGTCAATCGTACCACCTATACAGATCAAAACGGCGATTATTCCTTTCTCGATCTGCCGCCCAGCGGAACTCCGGCCCTGCCATACACTGTCTCGGAGGGGGCTGTTTCGGGTTGGATGCAGACCTATCCCACCGTGCTACCCTCGTATCTCCTGTTTCTCGATCACGGCGATAACATATCCGGGCTCGATTTCGGCAACTGGACCTGTGACACGGCCGGTCAGATATGCTGTGTCAAGCATTCCGACGGTCTTATCGCCTGGTGGCCGCTTGACGACACGACCAAGCATATTGCGGATGATATCGCCGGGAAGTACGGCGGTTTGCACACCAGCGGTCTTGGCAAGCTAATCGAACTCGAGCCGGGCAAGTCAGGTAAGGCCTACAGGTTCAATTGGAACAAGCGTGCTTTCGTTCGAGCTTTCGATGATCCCTTCATAGCCATCGGTACGGGAGATTACTCGATTGATGCCTGGATTTACCCGGAAGCGCCTACGCATCCTAACCCCTACATTAAGCACGGCTATGTCGACCCGATCATAAGACGACCGATTATCTCCAATCGTGTTAGTAGTGCCGGTGCCTACTTCTTCGTTCAGCACGCATCCCCAAGTGAACCTGGTAAGATATATCTGGGTACGTGGAGTCTGGGGGGGAGTGGGGCCTGGCACTCGAGCGCGCCGGTGGTGGTGCAGGATGCCTGGCAGCACGTCGCCGTCACTGTCTCCAGAGCACAGGGCGAGCCCCTGGGTTCTTTTTACTATAATGGCGCCCCGGTCGGCACTTTCACTCCGGAGTCCGGGAGCCTGCACGTTCCCGTTTCCTGGAATCCCGTTGGCCCGTGGCATGTCATTGACATCGGGCACGATCCGGTTATAGAATTCACTTTTCAGGATGGGAGCTGTGTCCTCTGGAATGATTTCTTTGATGGCTACCTCGATGAAGTCGAAATATACGACCGCGTGTTGACTGAAGAGGAGATTCATCGTTTATATCTGGAAGACAGCCTCGGCAAGTGTGATGACTACTGCCACGTCCCTGAGGCGCTGGCATTCTATCCATCCGAAACGGAAGTGGAGGTAGCTTTTACTATCTGCAACTCTTCCAACAAGAGTGCCACGTATGACTGGCAGGCGCCTGATGTGACATGCATACTTGGTCCCATCGGGCAATATACGGCCGTCGATCCGGCGTCGGGCAGCCTTCTGGTGCCTGTCGGTAAATGCAGGTCCGTTAATCTCACCGTCACTGTCCCCGCGGCGTTCGGGGTTGGAGACATAGGTTGTTACACGGTCTGGGTGACGGACCCGAATTCGGGAGAAGAATTCCATTGCGACGGATCTGTAATCGGCATAGATGAATGGGGCGCCTGGCCGTACATCTCATCCGGGGCAACTTCGTTTCGATCAACCGCCGAAACAGCGCTGGCACCAATTGACATGTACGAGGGTGACAGTGTCGAGATTGGCTTCATGGTGCACAACTATT
>CBFCYQ010000316.1:0-3174 GCA_965602205.1 uncultured bacterium
ATCGGGTTGGCTTCCCAACAGTTGATCCTATTGCCAAGATCCTGTGCATGGCTAAGGCGAGTGCCGGCCATAGTAGCCAGTTCCAGGTAACAAAAAGCTTCTTCATTCTATCCATTGTCCAGGGGCACCCGATCGGTATAGAGTATGTGACCGCTATCGCGGGCATTATGTCAGAAACAGAAAAGGGGTTACCCATTAGCCGAATGGGAACGACCGAAGTTGCGGCATAGTTGCCGTTCTCTGGTCGTCCGTGTAGGTCAGGAGTTGGTCGTTCTTCACCGCACACAGTTGAGTCAGGAAGTAGCTTCTTCCCAGCCACGAACGGCAAGTTACCGGCTGAACCTGGGCCTAAATCAAAGCTTTTTTACCTTTATCCATTCAGAAGGTTACGTGTATATTACGTTGCCAAAAAGGATTTGCAAACCTCACTGGGTGTATGGCGTGTGAATGATCCGAATGAGTGGCGGGTTAAGATATCCTATGCGTATACTTTGTGCTTCGAGCTCTGGGATTGAAACATGGTGATCTGCAAAGCGAGTACCCTTTTTCTCTCCCGCTTTGTGTGCTGCCAGGTCTGGGCCTTGCTGCCGCTGTTGGGGCTGCTGATCCCGGCGCAGGCAGCGGAGGCAGTGAAACCTGACCCTCTACCACAGGCGCAGGCCACACTCGAACGGCTCGAAAAACAGTTCGCTACCGCCCGGACCGCGACCGCGCAGGAACTGAAAACGCTCAGGAAAGAAATCGCCACGGTGCGTTCCAGTGCGCAGGACTGCCTACAACAGGCGGAACCAAAGATCGAAATACTGGACAGCGAACTTGCTATCCTCCAGCCCGCAAAACCCAAAGACACGCAGGCGAAAACGGCACAAGAGACCCAACCTGCAGAACAACCGGAAGCGCCGGTTTCTCCCGCCATCGCCCGGCAGTTGCAGGATCTGCTGAGCAGGAAAGCGAGTCTGGAAGGACGTATCGCCATCTGCAAACTGCTGTTGCTGAAAAGTAACTATCTGGAGTCAAATGTAGACGATTACTTGCGCAGCCTGCAGACCCGGCAACTGCTGGCCCGTGGCCCGACCCTGTTCAGTGTGTTGCAGGCAAATCTGGATGAGCGGAAACGCTGGCTGGACTTTACCAGTCAGCTGACTGTGACATCCACGGGTTGGGATGCGATAGGCCCGATTCATCTGGCCGGTGCCGCGGCCGTAGGCCTGCTGGGCTTCATCCTGGGCCGCATCGTGCCACGCCGACTTCGGGTCCGGGCGGCCCGCATGAAGGTCGGGGAAGAGGAAGTCTCCGCCGGCCTCGTACAGGCGGTCATGGCCTGTGGCGCCAACTACGCGCCCATCCTGCTTGCCCTGGGGGGTATCATCGCTTATCTAACACTCATCCTGCGCGCGGGTGGTGATCTGCCGTTTGTCCTCACCATGATGTACGGCCTGCTAGCATACGTTGCCATCGCAGCCGGTATCAGGACCCTGCTCAACCCCTGCCCACCCGCGACCCATTATCTACCGTTGCCGGAAGCCGTTGCGATTCCGCTCAGCCGGCGCAGCCGCGTACTCGCCCTGATCCTGCTGTTCAGGTGGCTTATGCTGGAACTCCACGCGGACGGCTTGCTTGATGAAACTATGTACGCACTGACCCGACAAATTATCGGCTGGGTCTTCATCCTGAATGTCATCTGGGTCGTCTGGCTGCTGCGCCGGCTCGAGGGCTGGCGGGATAAGTGGGCGCTCCTGCTGCTGATCAGCCTGGGGCTGTTCGGCGGCGGGGTCGCTGGCGGGATCGGCTATATCAACCTCGGCGCGCTGGTGATCGTTGGCATTGCCTACACCCTGGTGTTGCTCGGTCTCGCACTGGTGGTGAGTCAGTTTTTCTCGGACCTGTTCGATGGTCTTGATGAGGGACGCTATCGCTGGCAAAAAGCAGTGCGTCGGTCCATCGGTCTCAAAGACGGGGACTACGTGCCCGGCCTGGGCTGGCTGCGGCTGGTCGTCAACCTTGCGCTGTGGACCAGCGCCGCCCTGCTGGTGCTGCGCGTCTGGGACGCCGATGAGCAGATCACCGCCGATATCCTGCTTTATTTCACGGAGGGGTTCCAGGTCGGTGGCGTGACCATCGTCCCCACTCAACTGCTTTGGGCCATCCTGATCCTCGCCGTATTGCTGACGTTGACCGGCTGGCTCAAGGGCAGACTGAATACGAAATGGCTGGTCAAGACGCGCATGGAACCCAGCGCGCGCGAAGCGCTGGTCACGACCTTCGGGTATGTCGGAGTGGCCATAGCGGTCATGGCGGCACTATCGTTCGCCGGGATTAATTTTGCCAGTCTTGCCATCATCGCCGGGGCGCTGTCGGTCGGCATCGGTTTCGGCCTGCAGAACATCGTCAATAACTTCGTATCCGGCATTATCATGCTGGTTGAGCGACCGGTGAGAAACGGTGACTGGATCGTCGTCGGGAACACCGAGGGCTACGTCCAGCGCATCAGCATCCGCACGACGACCATACGAACCTTTGACCGGGCCGATGTCATCGTGCCCAACTCGGACCTGATATCCGGCCAGGTGACCAACTGGACACTGGGAAATACCTGGGGACGGCTCAAGCTGTCAATCGGTGTCGCCTACGGCAGTGATGTCGAGACCGTCATTGAAACCCTGCTTGAGGTGGCGAACAACAACGCGGATGTCATCAAAGGCAATCCCCAGCTGCCGGATCCTTGCGCCCTGTTTCTGGATTTCGGTGACAGTTCACTCGACTTCGAGCTGCGCGTCATCATCCGCGATATCAACCGGCGTCGGTATGTGACCAGCGACATAAATCGTGCCATCAATGCTGCGTTCAAAAAACAGGGTATCGAGATTCCCTTTCCGCAGCGCGATGTCAATTTCCGCGAACCCCTGCAAATCGAACGTCATTCGAAAGTGCCGCCCGAAGCACCCGATGGCGGGGAGTTGCCCCAGTCATAGCCTGGTCCCGAGTGATGAATTGTTGCCTGTCGGTGCCACCTGACTGACCTGTCGACACTGTGCTGCGGGCAGTGCAGGAACAAGCTTCTAGAATTTCCAGTTCATGCTCAGCGCGAGGAAGTAGACATCGTCGTTCTTGAACTCGCTCTTGAGGTCACCGCGCAGGTTACCGCCCTGCTGATTGACCGGTGCCTCTCCTGCA
>CBFCYQ010000317.1:0-3171 GCA_965602205.1 uncultured bacterium
ATCGACGCACCTATATCGGCTCCATGCCGGGCCGGGTTATCCAGAGTCTGAAGCGGTGCGGCTCGAACAACCCGGTGATAATGCTCGACGAGGTCGACAAGCTGGGCTCGGATTTTCGCGGCGACCCGTCCTCGGCGCTCCTGGAAGTGCTGGACCCCGAGCAGAACGATTCTTTTTCCGATCACTATCTCGAAATCGCTTTTGACCTTTCGCGGGTGATGTTCATCACCACCGCCAACTGGGTGGAACCTATCCCGCCGGTTTTGCGCGACCGCATGGAGATAATTCCCATCCCCGGCTATACCGATCTCGAAAAGCAAAAAATCGGCAAAAAACACCTTATGCCGAAACTGCTGGAGAATCATGGTATGACGAGGGAGAATCTGACTATCGACGATTCCGGCATAATGGCAATCATCGACGGCTACACGCGTGAAGCGGGTGTGCGAAATCTCGAGCGCGAGTTGGCTTCGGTTACCCGGAAGGCGGCTCGCAAGATAGCCACCGGGTATAAAAAAGCCATCAAGGTTACCGGCAAAGATGTCGGCAAGATGCTGGGGCCGAAAAAGTTCGTGCGCGAAGCCCTCAGCCGCCAGGGCAAGGTGGGCATTGTTCCCGGCCTGGCCTATACGTCAGTGGGCGGGGAGCTTCTGTTCATCGAGGCCACCCTCATGCCATCGAACAAAAGCACGCTGACTCTGACCGGTCAGTTGGGCGATGTTATGAAAGAATCCGCCCAGGCGGCCCTGTCGTTCATGCGCTCCAACGGTGACGAGTTGAAGATCGACGCCAGGACTTTTGACAGCAGAGAAATTCATATCCACGTCCCGGCCGGCGCCACTCCCAAAGACGGTCCCAGCGCGGGCATTACCATGCTCGTGGCTCTGGCTTCGCTTTTCACCGGCCGGGCGGTCAAGCCGCTGGTGGCTATGACCGGCGAGATTACCCTGCGCGGGCAGCTTCTGCCCATCGGCGGGCTGAAAGAAAAGCTCCTGGCCGCGTACCGGGCGGGTATCAAAACGGTTATTCTACCCGAAGAGAACCGCAAGGACGCCACAGAACTTCCGCCGGAGATCAAAAAAGGCATCAAATTAAAATACTTTTCCGAGGCCCTGCCGGCTGTTAAATTTGCTCTGAACGGACCGCCCATAAGCAAGCGAACAGGCTCCGGGCGAACTACCAGGAAGGTCAAGAGAAAAGTATAGGACCGCTCATGAAACTTGTCACCTCCGAGTTGATGCGTCAGATTGACCGCGAGGCTATTGACAAGCAGGGCATACCCGGCGACGAGTTGATGGAGAACGCCGGCCGCGGTATTGCCGAACATCTCACCACGCATACCGAGGAGCTTTCCGGCAAGGCCGCCGTGGCGGTTTTCTGCGGGAAGGGAAACAACGGCGGTGATGGTTTTGTCATCGGCCGCTACCTGCACCAGTGGGGCCACGACGTGACGATATATTACATCGGTCCCGCCGATGAGCTGTCAGCCGATGCCCGGCTGAATTATGATCGCGCTGTCGGGAAAGATATCAGACTGCATGAGGTCACGTCCGTCACCGATTTGCCCGAGAGTGTCGAGTGCGACGTGATCGTTGACGCCGTTTTCGGCACCGGCTTCTCCGGAAAACCCAGAGGATTGGCCGCCGAGATTGTCGAATACATCAATTATCAGCACGCCCGCAAGGTGGCTGTCGACCTGCCGTCCGGCCTTAACGCCGACACCGGCCGGTGCGAGGGAGCCGTTGTCAGCGCCCACTACACGTATCCGCTGGCGTTGCCGAAATTCGGCCTCTACGTATCGCCAGGCCGGGAAATGGCCGGGGCGGTGCAGGTGGTTCCGATCGGCATACCCGAAGAAATCATCGACCGGTTCGATATCAAGCACGAGTTGATCACGCCGGATACGGTTGCCGAGCGTCTTCCGGCGCGCAAACCTGACGGTCACAAGGGGGATTTCGGCAAGTTGTTCATCCTCGCCGGGTCGACCGGTATGACCGGCGCCGCCACCCTGGCCGGCGAGGCGGCTATGCGCTCGGGGTGCGGCATGGTCAAGGTCGGTTGTCCGCGGTCGGTGCAGCCGGTGCTGGCGATCAAGATGACCGAAGTGATGACCTATCCCCTGCCCGATGTCGCCAAAAAAGGCGCGCTGGCTCTGCGCGGGCTGGGCGAGGTGCGCAAGCTCACCGACGAGCACGATGCCGTCGTCATCGGGCCGGGTATCGGCCGCCACCACGAAACCGGCGAGCTAATACGGCGTTATGTGGCGAAGCTCGACAAGCCGGCTATTATCGACGCCGACGGTCTCAACGCCTTCGAGGGTCACACTGACATCTTCGGTGAGGTCGAGACGCCCTTGATACTTACTCCCCACCCCGGTGAATTCACACGCCTGGTCGGTGAGAAGCTCCCGGAGGATTTCTTCGAGCGCATGGAGCTGGCCCGGGGGTTCGCCATCGAATTCAAGCTGGTGCTGGTGCTCAAGGGCAGTCCCACGATTGTCGCTGAACCGGGCGGGTTCTGCTATGTCAACCAGACGGGTAATTCCGGAATGGCTACCGGCGGGTCGGGGGATGTTCTTTCGGGGATTATCGGCTCGTTCCTGGCGCTGGGGATGCCGGCCGTCGATGCCGCTGTCTGCGCTGTTTACGTGCATGGCTTGGCCGGTGACACTGCCGCTTACGAACTCACGCCGCAGGCGATGATAGCCGGTGATATGATTGACTGCCTGCCGGATGTTTTTGAGTTGCTGGAGTAACCACGAACGTTGATTCAGCGGGAACGACTCCTACTCGCTTCGCTCGGATACCCAAGCAGCATCCCGACACTGAGAGAATACCGGGTTTCCTCTATATGATCGAGAGAAAAACCCAACACTAATGCCCCATCCGCCGATCCCCTCCAGCACAACGACAGACCCGCTCTAACGCCAATCTCACTCTCCTTATCCGTCTCGAGCTCTTTGATCCATGATAGCCCATACCAAGGTATAACGCACCCTCCTGGTGAGTTTACCACGTCGATATAGGCCGTACCACGGAGGATTAGAGCCTTCGTATCGCGCAAGTAGCCCCATCGCTCATTCACGTCCCGCTCGAACTGGAAGCTCCCACCCACAGCAATGGACACTGGTCGACTCGGAGACTCAGATTTAGCCAGGAAAGCATCCAGATA
>CBFCYQ010000318.1:0-3168 GCA_965602205.1 uncultured bacterium
GCGCGGCGCTCCGGATCATAGTGATCACCGCCATTCTCTGTTTTCTCCACTGGAATGTCAGACATCCCGAATCGATCCAGCAGGTGGCGTGCCAGCTCTCCGCCCGTTCCCGGAATTCGCGGGAGCGCCTTAGCATAGCGCCGGAAGGTGTACCGGGCCCACCACTGCGGGCCGAGAATCAACACCAAAAATAATAGGATTATGACGACAATGTGCATGGCTCATTATAAAACGAGCTTGACCAGCACCATCACATGCATTCACCAATAAGTTACCGTGCGTACGACGTCGGAGTCCCATGTGAGCAATAAGCAGAATGCCCGCTTCTGTTTGGGATTTTCAGATGGCTGCCCCCACCCGCAGGCCTATCAGCACACTCAAGCGCTAACGGGTAGTCGTCTGATAACCCTAAACATTTCTTTCCTTTTAACCACGACTAATAGGCTTCAACCCCTGGCCTAAGGAAAACACGCCCTCACCAGTATAATGTCACCGACGAGAACAAGTGATCCAAGAGAAATGGGCCCAAGAAAAAAGCAGCCTTGGGAAAGGCGTTGGGGGATGAACGTCGAATTTCCACTAACGGACAGCGAGGGCCGTTATGTCCTGCGCGATCGTCGCAGTGGGGTCGATCGGCGGAAAGCCATAGCCTCTCTGGAGGAGCTCCTGATTCTGCATTCCCAGTTATCATCAAAGGACCCTGAACGTGAGCAGTAGAGGAAAAGGCAAAGAACGGTCACATACTTGCCGTTCGCTGTTTCCTCGGACCCCTTTTATTGCTCGGCTGGCAAGGGGGAAAACCGGCCACAACTTGCCCTTCCCGGATCGACCAGCTAAGGGCAACTATGCAGTATTATTGCCGTTACAATGCTTCCGGCTGGAGCGAAATCACGGGATTGGACTCTCGCCCACTGGGAAAAGCAATCTTTCCACGGCGCACGCCAAAACTTGCCGTTCCAAGGATGCTCGTGAACTTCCGAGTTGTGGCATTCTTGTCGTTCATACCCAGAATCCGATAGTAACACTACCTGGACTGGCACCGGACCATAGGCCGGAGCTCGACGGCCGACGATCAGCCGCCCCGTGATGCACTTTGTCAGTCGAGCCCGCCTGACGCCAAACTTTCCGACCCCTCCCTCTGCGGTTGCCATCCGCGCCCATAAACCAGTCGCGGCGCCGAAGTCGACCACCAAGTCATCCTGGCCGTTGCCATCGAGATCCCCGGCTGCCATGGCCTCGGAGCTACCACCGTGCAGAAACACCCAACCGCCCAGGTTATACTTGACGTAAAGCCCGCCCACGGTGGAGCTGAAATCGGCGATCACGTCATCCTGTCCGGTGCCGTCCATATCGGCTATCGCTATGCGGTCGGGACTGAGTGTGGTGTGCAGATTCAGCCAGCTGGTATCGTTCATCCGCGCCCAGAGGCCCAAGTCGGCGCCGAAATCGACCACAATGTCATCCTTAGCCGGTACTGGCACTACCGTCGCGGAAACATCGCCCGTGCGCACAGCCCAAGCGTAGCCACTGTTGTTCTCGCCGTCGTTGTCCTGGCCGCCGGTGCTGAAGCCGAAGGTCCACGCGTTGAAGGAATCGAACTCCGTACCGGACCAGTAGAAGATGGACTGGACGTCGGAAAAGGGACCGGTGTTGGAGAGACCGCAGTCGGGCTGCTCAACACAGCCGGAGGGGGCAGCATCATCCGGCGTACAGAACCCAAGGTTGCCCAGGCTCACATAGTACATATGACCCATCTCCGAGACCGGCATGTTGCTACCGTCCCGCCAGCCGCCGTCCGTACCGTCGGTGGTGGTGGGTGCATAACCCCAGTCGGTGGTGGCGTTGTTGCTGGAAGTGGTATCGAACGTACTGCCGTCAATCGGGCTCACCGTCGGCAGTCGGCAGCCGCTCACCCCACCCAGGGTCAGACCCGCCGCCCAGGCAACTTGATTATCCCACAAAACCCGCCCGTTGATATTGGCATCCGCCGCCCAGGTGATATCCAGAACGGTATCGTAGTAGGCTAGGAAGACACCGCTTCCAGGTGCCGTCTCAAGACGGCCCTCCAGCGTGGTCTCCCAGGTGCCCTGACTACTAACGGGTGCCGCCTGAGTGGTCGTAATACTTGTAAACGTGAATACACAGGCGCTGACTGCGCCCAATAGGCGTGATTTCATAAACCTCTCTCCTTGGTTTTATGTGGCAGCCCGTGAAGACTGAGCAGGTAACCCTTACCAATCGCTTACAGAAAGATTGAGTGGTGAATTAGTGGCTCGATTCCGCGAATGTCTTAAAAGGGTTGCGATTTCAACCGATCGGTATTTTCTTGCCTACTAAAAGACGTAATTCGGCCAACTCCGGACGTACAGCCCAAAAAGAAAACGGCGACCCGAAGGCCGCCAAAATCACATGTTTTTAAGAACATCAACAGAACTTCTTTGAACTTATTTTAGGCATCTATCCGAGCCGGATATACTATCCTGTCTTTGCCTTTTCTCTTGGCTTTGTACACAGCTGCATCTGCTTGGCTGAACAACAGCCTCGCGTCGATCGAACTGTCAGGTACCAGACTCGACACGCCGAAACTCATTGTTACCTCAGGGATTTCTTTGTGATTGCTGTTCGCCAGTTTCCGCAAACCCATCCTGATGTTTTCCGCGAGCGCGACCACACCCTTCAGATCGGTGTCGGGCAAGATGATGGCAAACTCTTCACCACCGATACGGGCCACGAGGTCGGCGCCACGCCGGATGTGCTGCTCCAATAACGCAGCGACCGACTTGAGGACTCGATCACCAATTTCGTGACCATAAGTGTCGTTGCAGAGTTTGAAGTTGTCTATGTCTGCTATCACTAGCGATAGCACGTGTCTGTCGCGCATTGCCCGGTACCACTCCCGGTCCAACGCTTCTTCGAAAGCACGCCGATTGGCCACACCGGTGAGGTGATCGAACATGGCCTGGTATTGACTGTTGATGCGGCCCAGAATTGATTCATGCGCTGTCCGGTAGATTTCCTGCGACAGCAGGTACAGCAACGTGAAGTAAAATGGAATCACAAACCCGACGGCGGTTGCAGTCAGTTTTTCGTCTGATATGAGATGCAGCATAATGGGGGTGATTGCCGGCAAGAGGAAGACCGGATACGCGATGCGATGATACGACAGGG
>CBFCYQ010000319.1:0-3159 GCA_965602205.1 uncultured bacterium
GTTTCGCCGAAAACATCGTTATACTAGAATAACCGAAAATTTTGCTATTTTGCTTTTAACTTCGCAGCAGGTTCAACAAGATTTTCAAAAAAAATTAGTACATCCCAATCTTCTCTTTAGTGGGGCGTCGCAGGCGGCGCACCTCAGAAACGTGTCCCGCCCTTGCTTCGCCTGTCAGGAAGCAATTCGCCATCTTTATCCCATTTCCTGAGGGTCTCAGGGGTGACGCCTACAATATCTGTCGCCTCGCTGATCTTGACCATCGCCATACCGATATAACCATAGATTATTATAGGTTTATCAGTCCTATTTTATTACCCGATGTGATTATCGATTGGAGCTAGTATAACCGGTCGCCACGGCACTGGCAAGGCAATCTGTTCTTTGACAGATCGACGCCGCTCGTGATACACCTTAGAACCATGGACTGGGAACGCTTCGTCGACGATGAGGTCCACATGCACTACTGGGACCATGACGACACCTGTGCCGTTACGACTCTTATCATCGCTTCCCGCCTGTTCAAAACCCCGCTCGAACCCCAGGTTGGTGCGGCGGCTCTGGGCATGTGGGGAGCAGGGGGCTACCGGGCTCAATGCGGGCTGGTGGAGGGAGCCCTGATGTTTATCGGCGTTCTCGGCGGCCGACGCGGCTTGAATCGTAGCGAGATCTCCAGACTCTGCAAGAGCTTCGCGGAGAACTTCGCGGGAGAATTCGGGAGTCTGATCTGCAGGGAACTCCGGCCTCAGGGTTTCAGCCCGGACAACCCGCCCCACATCTGCGAAGATCTGTCCAAGCGGGCGATCGGTTTCACCACCAGGTATGTCTCCGACGCTTTTGGGATAGAACCGATTCCGCCGGAGCCCCGACTATAAACCATACCGCTTGCCTTTATAAATCGGCAGCTTGCTGATTATTTATGTAGTTGATGTACAGACGAACAAGCAACCCACCCCCAAGCGAGAAAGTCAGCACTTTGAGAGGTTGCCACACATAGAAAGCCAGACAATCCAGGTATCTCTGCGGATATTCCATAGAGTATGTGGGGAGGATAGCATCAATCAGCACCAAAATTACGAAGCCCCAGTGCCGTGTATCATAGCTGCTGCGACCCACAGCCAGATCTTTTTCTGCCTGGCATAGATATCCCCGATATTCCAGTTGCACGCCTGGCGCTTTGACGTAAGACACCCTTTCTCGAGCCGGTTGAAGCAATCCATTAGCTCTAATCACCCGAGACAAAGGCGGAGGGCACTGCTAGAGGGAGTCCAGAGGACTCTCGACTCCGAGTTTGTTTTTCTTCGCTACATGCGTGTATATCATGGTGGTTGAAACATCCGCATGGCCGAGCAATTCTTGCACCGTACGAACATCATACCCCTTCTCAACGAGATGCGTGGCGAAGCTGTGGCGCAGCGTATGCAGAGAGGCAGGTTTAACGACACCAGAGCGAGCGACGGCCTGGTGGAACGCCTTTTGCAGAGTCGTCGGGTACAGGTGATGACGTCGGACGATCCCCGAGTGCGGATCGATCGAGAGCTTTGCGGAGGGAAATACCCAGAACCATCCCCAATCCTTGCCTTCAGTGGGGTATTTTCGAACAAGAGCCTGAGGAAGCGAGACTCCCGCCACCGCGCTGCGGCGGTCGCGGTCAAACAACGCGCGTACATGACTAAGGTGAACACTGAGGCTGGAGGCAGCTGTAGCTGCCAGCAGGGTCTCGCGATCCTTGGCGCCTTTTCCGGATAGGACGATGATGCAGTTCCGGGAGAAATCGACATCCTTGACCCGTAAACGGAGGCACTCGCCCAGTCGTAGACCTCCGCCGTAGATGACCTGGGCCATTAAAACGTGTGTTCCGGACATATGGGAGAAGATCATTCGGATTTCGTTCTGGGTAAGAACCAACGGGAGCCTCTTGGGCACGCGTGATGAGATCACCGTCTCGAGATTTGTGATCTGAACGTCAAGAACGTTCCTGAACAGAAACAGTAAGGCGTTGAACGCCTGTTTCTGTGTGGCTGCGGACACGTTCCGCTCCACCGCCAGGTGAGACAGGAAGCATTTCAGGTCGTCCCCGTTCAGATCCCCCAGTTCCCTGTCGAGAGAGAAGGTCCTGAACCGTCGTACCCAAGACAGATAGGTCTTCTCGGTACTGTATGCCAGATGTCTCAGCCTTATGAGGCGAATCAGCTCCTCTTCGAGGGTGTCCCAGTTGACACGAGCCGCCAGTGATGCGTGTTCCGGTCCATGAAGCGATGGTGGTTTCCGTCTCTGACCTACGCCGTTGTAGTACCAGTACAGCCTGAGGGCATGGCGGGCCTGGCTAACCTGCCAGTCCTGGTAGTTCCTGCCCAGGACGGAGAGAAAGCCGGCGAACTGCCGGCTTTCACCATACACAGCGAGAGCATCGCCTCTGATCCCGCACACTTTGCCGTTGGTCTGTCCAGCGACAAAGTCCTGATACATTCTGACCCAACGGAGGTAGTGTGGAAGGCGGCGCGAATCGACACGCCCCTTTTCTCGGAGGAATTCGGCAAATGGCTGCATACCCCTCTCCCAGGCGGACAAATGCCGCCACCATCTAACGTAACGGGCGGTCGTGAAACACTGCTTCAATAAACCGGAGAGTTAGACACGGGTAAGCATACGGTCGATTTCACCGTTTTTCGGGTGGTTCTATTCAAAACTTGGGAATATAATATGTTGGATTGTCCAAAGATTGCATAATTGAAAATGTTATGCATATAACATGTTGAGTCTGACGGGTTCTGACTAAATGGTACTATAATAAATAGGGAGGCTGATATGGGAGGCCAACGACTACTCTATACAGCAATAATGTTATTCACTTTTTGTTTTATTAGTTGTACAGGAACGCCGCCTGCATTTCCGCCGGTAGAACACGCACAACCGGAGTCGTTCATATTGGATCACCGCGACCCGCTCAGTGTTGTCGAAGCAGTGCTCTATGCGGCGGATACTGGCGATATAGACGTGATGTGTAATCTTTGCGATCCGCGGCTATTGAATGATGAAAAAACCGAAGATTTGTGCTTCATAGCAGATGAGGACATACCCAAGTTCAGGAAGGAGTTCAGGGGCGCCTCAATTGCAGGAGAAATTGAATACGAATACGAATATGCATACGTGACACTC
>CBFCYQ010000320.1:0-3157 GCA_965602205.1 uncultured bacterium
AGAAGGGACTATGTGGAGGGACACTACGAGTCGGCCGCGGAGTCGTGGCGGAGACCGTCGCAGGTTACCCTTGAGGTGCGGTTAGCTCCCTTAAGCTGATGAAGTTTGAAATTATTACGCTTTTCCCGGATTATTTCGAAGCTGCCATGTCTCAGTCACTGCTGGGGAAAGCGGTTGAAAAAGGGCTCTTTGACATCGCCATAATCAATCTCCGAGATTTCGCCACCGACCGGCACAAAACGGTCGACGACACACCGTTTGGCGGCGGCGGCGGCATGGTTACGAAAATTGAACCGCTGGACCGGTGTCTGAAGTCTCTGGGATATGAACCTCGCGGCAAGGGAAATGCCCCCGACGAGAATCGGAGAATTGTGCTAACCTCGGCCGCCGGAAAAAAGTTCGTCCAGAAAACAGCCATCAGGTATTCGCTGTGCGACCGCCTGACGGTTGTCTGCGGCCATTACCTGGGGATTGACGAGCGGATTACTCAGTTATATGAGGTCGACGAGATATCCATTGGTGACTACGTCCTTACCGGCGGGGAGCCTGCCGCGGCCGTGATAATCGACGCCGTGGCGAGGCTGATACCGAAAGTGCTCGGTAATTTTGAATCGGCCACCGACGATTCGCACATGGATAGCATTTTGGGCGCCCCTTGTTATACTCGTCCGGCCGATTACGAGGGCCTGAAGGTGCCGGAAGTATTGATGTCAGGTGACCATAAAGAGATCAAAGATTATCGAAGGCGGCAGGCGATATTGAAATGTCGACAGAATCGTCCTGACCTGCTGGCGGAAGCGGAATTGAGCGATGAAGAAATAGAATATCTTAAGAAACTGGATGAGAATTCTGTTGTTAAGTGAATATCGAAAGGATTTAGTGATGAAAAGAATTGCCCAAATAGAAAAGAGCTTCCTCAGGGATGACTTACCTGATTTCGGCTCGGGCGATACTCTCCGGGTCCACTACCGGATTAAAGAAGGTGATAAGGAGCGGATTCAGGTCTTTCAGGGCACGGTTATCGGCCTGCGGGGCAGCGGCACCGGGCAAACGTTCACGGTGCGCAAAATATCGTCGGGTATCGGCGTCGAGCGCGTTTTTCCGTCTCACTCACCCAATATTGCCAAAATAGAAAAAATCCGCACTGGTTCCGTGCGCCGCAAAAAGTTGTACTATCTTCGGGAGCTTACCGGCAAGTCGGCTCGCATTAAGGAGCAGATTGTCGACAGTGGCAAGGCAGAGAACCAGGCCAACAACCGGCACGAGCCGAAGAAGGAATCATCCGAAGCCGAAAAATAGTCATCTCTGATTCATATTTGCAGGAGAACGCCCGCTTTCGGGCGTTTTTTTGTTAAATCCCTTTCATTCCATCCGACAATGACAGAGAGGGCAAGGGGGATAAAGGAGTAGCATGATGAAATGGCAACAATTCAAAAGATGTCCCGGCTGTCGCCATTGGTTTTCGGCCAGAGAAATAATCGAGGATCCGAGTGTCGTACCGATTGGTATGCACGTCGACGAAGGCGATATCGGCTTGAACCTGTTCTATTTTAACCATACCACTGACAAGTGTGGGACCACATTTGTCGTTGAGGTGGAGAAATTCGAGCCCTTTCTGACCGAGGCTGCGCCCCGGGAGGCACTCATAGGTACGGCAGGCTGCGAAGACCACTGCACCAGTGTGGGCGAGTTGGATGCCTGCGGCCAGGAATGTCGATTTGCGCCTTTCAGACGCTTTTTGCTGGCCATGATCGACGCCAAACGAAAGACAGTTTCTGAGACGCCCCCGACACCTCCCGCCGTCAAACCGGCCCGGTAGGGGCCCGCCCCCTTTTGTCTATCCGATCACTCTAAATACGCAAGTGCAACCTTATTGACGCGAAAGAATCGTAAACGTGGTGTTGCCGTATTTTCTCTGCTGTTCTATGGTAAAATCAGTGAAATCGATGTCCCGCGTTTCGGAAGTATCGTGCTGGCAGAGTATGAATCCCGATTCGGCAAGCAGGTTGTTTTCTTTCAGTGCCGCTATGGTGCTGCTTATCAGGTTCTGGTACTGGGGCGGGGCCATCATTATAATATCGAACCGTTTTCCCCGGGCGGCCAGGTTCGGAATGGCCCTGAAGACATCATCACAGAGACAGACCAGGCGGCTGCCGAGGGCCAGCGAGCCGGCTTGTTCGTTGATGGCCGCCGCCAACCGGCTGTCGATTTCGATACCGAAGGCTGTGGCGGCACCTCGAGAAACAGCCTCAAAAAGATAAGAGCCGGTGCCGCTGAAAAGATCAAGATAACCGGCCCTGTCCAGGTAGGGATTTAGAAAATCGAAAATGGCCCGCCGTAGCCGGGTTAGCGGAGGGCGCGTAATTCCAAGGTCAGGCGTTTTGATGGTCTTGCCCTTGAACTCTCCTGCAATGATTTTAAATTGAAAAAACGATGGCTCTGTCCGGTGCATCGATCTGCCCAATTTTTAAACACCGTGCCAATATAGGCTCTAAAAACCGCTAATTAAAGCCTTTTTCACGGTCGATAATAATAGAAGTGTTTATAGTTGAAAAAATAACGACTGACGCCATAATTTGAGTTCGATGCAAGTTATAATGAACTTCCGAGACAAGAATCTTAAAATCGACTTTTCCGACATCGAGATAAAGCTGGCCGAAAAGGGCTACGCCGCTATCTGTGGTGTTGACGAAGTGGGCCGGGGGCCATTGGCCGGACCGGTTGTGGCTGCGGCGGTCATCATGCCGCCGGGCCTGGAGATTGTCGGACTTGATGACTCCAAAAAGCTCACCCCCCTGCGCCGCGAGAAGGTTTTTGAACAGATCGTGGCTATGGAATTGATCTGCTCGGTCGGGATTATCGACAACGAAGAAATCGACCGCATGAATATCCATAAAGCCAGCCTGATGGCTATGCGCAAGGCGGTCATGGACCTCAAAAATGCACCCGATATCGTCCTGGTCGACGGCAACTTTCCCATACCCAAGATCGAGACTCCTCAGTTCGCTATTGTCGGTGGGGACAGCCGCTGCCCGTCGATTGCCGCCGCCTCGGTTGTTGCCAAAGTCACTCGTGACCGCATTATGGATCGTTACGAAGGATTGTATCCCTCGTTTTCTTTTTCCCGGCACAAAGGCTATCCCACGCCGGCGCATCT
>CBFCYQ010000321.1:0-3134 GCA_965602205.1 uncultured bacterium
CTCAAAACGATCAAAGAGCAGATAGCCGCCCCGGGGCCGTCGGTCATTATCACCACGCGGCCGTGTGTGCTGATGCCCAAGCGGATAATGGAAGAACCATATGTCGTGGACCTGGAGTTGTGTAACGGCTGTTCCGCCTGCTTCCGCATTTCCTGCCCGGCCATTGAGGCCTCCACCCAGACCAATGAGCACGGCCATCCCAAAGCTGAGATCGACTCCTCGGTCTGCACCGGTTGTACGTTGTGTTCTCAGATATGTCCGACGGAAGCCATCATGCTCAAGAGCCAGTATGTGAAAGGATGAACCATGGCAAAGAATAACTTTGACATTTTGATAGTCGGTGTGGGCGGCCAGGGCGTACTGCTGGCCTCTGAGATTATCTCGGAAGTGGCCATGAAATCCGGGCTCGACGTAAAAAAGTCGGAGGTGCACGGCATGTCCCAGCGCGGCGGAGTGGTATCATCACACGTCAAGATCGCCCCCAGGGTTTACTCGCCCACCATCCATTACGGGCAGGCCGACGTAGTCATCGCCTTTGAACAGGCCGAGGGATTGCGCGCGGTCGATTGGATGCGTTCCGACGGGATTGCCATAGTCTCCGAGACGACGCTGGTGCCGGCGATCGTCACCTCGTCCAAAAAGTTTTCGTACCCCGACGATTCTATTGCTGAAATCAGGAAGAAAACCGACCGGATAATCGCCGTCCCGGCCGACAAGATCGCCGGTGAACTCGGTAACCCGCGCCTTGTCAACACCATCCTGCTGGGGGCCCTGTCGAACTATTTGCCCTTCGATATGGATCTCTGGACGGCGGTGATCAAAGCCAAGGTTAAGGCGAAGTTCATCGATGTCAACCTGGCGGCGTTTGACCGCGGCCGGCAAATCAGGCTCGATAGCGTGGAGGCATAGCGCCGGTATGTCAGAGTTGATGCTCATCATAAATCCCGGTTCGACATCCACCAAGACGGCCTATTTTGACGGTGACAAGAAGCTTGCCGAGGAGGTCATACGCCACGAAGGTGCGGAACTGGCGAAGTTCGACAACGTCGCCGACCAGTTCGATTACCGAATGGTGGAGATTGACCGGTGGATTAACGGCCTGGGCATCACGGCCGGCACACTGGCGGCCATCGTGGGTCGCGGGGCGCCCCTGAGGCCGCTGGAGGGCGGTTCGTACGAAATCACCGAACAGATGCTGGATGATTTGCGTCAAATGCGGTATTCCAACCATGCCTCCAACCTCGGGGCGATCATTGCCCATCACCTGGGTGAGAGGCTCCAGGTGCCATCGCTCATATCGGATCCGATTACGGTTGATAATTTCAAGGAGGTCGCCCGCATCAGCGGCGTGCCCGAGATCGAGCGCAAGTGCCGTGTGCACGCGTTGAACATCAAGGAGGTTTGTCGCCGGGAGGCGTCCAGGCTGGGGAAACAACTCGAGGAAGTGAACTTCGTGGCCGTGCACATGGGTGGCGGCATCTCAGTGGCGGCCCTTGAGGGCGGCCGGGTGGTCGATGTCAACGATGCTCTTCTGGGCATGGGGCCGTTTTCACCGGACCGGGCCGGCGCGGTGCCTATCGGCGGGCTGGTCAAACTGTGCTATTCAGGGAAATTCACCGAGAAGGAAATGATTGCCAAGCTGTCCAAAAAATCCGGTCTGGCGGCCTATATCGGTATAGCCGACCTGCAGGAGACTGAGCGGCTGATCGAAAGCGGCGACGAGAAAGCCAGGCTGTACTTCGCGGCCATGGCCTATCAAATCGCCAAGGAGATTGGGGCCGCGGCGACGGCGCTGGCCGGCAGGTTCCAGGCGGTGATTCTTACCGGCGGTATGGCAAACTCCAAGATGCTGATAAGCGAGATCGTGCGGTACATCGGTTATCTCGGAAAAATACAGGTCGTGCCCGGTGAATTTGAAATGGAGGCGCTGGCCGCCGCCGGGGTGCGCTTTCTTACAGGAGCAGAAGAACTGAAAACATATTAGTTGTCAGGCTGGATTGTTCAAACGCAGGGTAGGCATATGGAACAGAAACCGATACACTCGGCCGATGAGTTGATACAGCAGGCCATTGCCCTTGCCGGTAAGGGGCGCAAGAGGACGATTGCCGTGGCGGCAGCCCAGGATGTGGACGTTATCGGCGCTGTCTCGCAGGCACAGGCAGAAGGGTTCCTGAATGGTGTGCTTGTCGGCGACGCCGATCACATTGCGAAAATTGCCCATGAGCACTCGCTTAATATCGAGGACCTGGAAATAGTCGATATTGAAGATGTCGCGGCCGCTGCCCACGGCGCGGTCAAGATGGCCGCCGAGGGCAAAGCGGATGCGATAATGAAGGGTTTTCTGCCGACATCGGCGCTTCTGAAGGTGGTGCTGGACAAACAGTATGGACTGAGGGGGAAAAACACGCTGTCGCATTGCGCCGTCCTGGATATTCCCGGCTACCACAAGCTTCTGAATCTGACCGACGGCGGCATGGTGGTCAGGCCCGATCCCGAGCAGAAATACCAGATACTCGAAAACGCCGTACTCGTGGGCCGGGCGCTGGGGTTGTCTCCGGTGAAGGTGGCCGTATCGGCGGCGGTCGATAGCTTCTCGGACAAGGTGCCCCATATCCACTCCGACATCGACTACGTGATCCCGACCGCCAAAAAGATGCTTGAAGATATTGTTATCCAGGGGCCGATCACTTTCGAACTGGCTACGTCGAAGAAGGGATTCGATTACAAAGACGAAAAGGGACTGGTGGTTGGCGACGCCGACATTTTCCTGATGGATTCCATCGAAGAATGTAATCTTGTCGCCAAGTCGCTTATCCAGTTTGCCCGGGCCGTCTTTGCCGGCGTCATCGTGGGCGCCAAGGTGCCGGTGTCGCTGGTTTCGCGCACCGACACGGTAAAGAACAAAAAGGCCTCTCTGGCGCTGGCCTGCCTGTTGGCCGATTACTGCGACCGCAACAAAGTCTGGAAATGAGGGAGATGGCGTTATGGCAAAGAGTAATAATGACATGGTGATTCCAGACATTCACTCATTCGATCAAATACTGCATCGAGCCCGGGAAAAGGCGTCCGGGAAAAGAACCCGGGCGGCCTTCGTGGTGCCTTCCGACATAGACATGCTCATGGCGTTTACCAAG
>CBFCYQ010000322.1:0-3133 GCA_965602205.1 uncultured bacterium
CTGAGTGAGCGCGACCGCACCGGCCGTTTGACTATCCAGAATCCCTCCGATAAGCCCAAAGAGATTTCGATCTATCTGAGTTTCGGAATCCCCGAATCGGACAGCCTCGGCAACGTCAGCGTCCGGCTCCAGGATTCGGTAAGTGTTGACCCCCGGTCGGCCGCCGGGTGGATACGGGTTTTTCCGCGCAAGTTTGTCCTGTCGGCGGGCGGCGAGCAGGTGGTGCGTTTTGTGGCCAACCCCCCGGCCGAGCTGGCCGACGGCGAGTACTGGGCGCGCATTGTTATTCGCTCCGAAGCCGGCCAGACTTCGATACCCAGCGCCACCCAGGTCGATGGTATCACCACGACCCTTAATATGGTGATGCAAACGGCCATTGCGCTGAAGTACCGGATGGGAAACCTCGTCTCCAAAGTGGAAGTGACCGAAACGCAGGTCAACGCCTCCGATTCCGCCGTAAGTGTTCTGGTGGATATGGAAAACCGGGGAAATGTCTCCTATGTCGGCCTGTTGGTTTCGCGGCTTCTGGACGCCGACCGCCGGGAAATCTCCTACAAGGCGATTGACCTGGCCGTCTACCGCAAGCTCACCCGGGGCTTTACCCTGCCGGTGACTCAAGGTGAATTCAAAAGGCCTTATAAAGTGGAGATATCAATCAGCAATGAGGGGCGGAAGGATATCCGCGCCCAATTTATGGTTCCCGGCAACAGCATCCAATACAGCGTGTTGGTGGAGTAAAACAGCCGCGTCGATAACCTGTACCGCGGACATAGGAACATGTTCGATCACAAGCCGACAAGAAGTCTGCTGATAACCTGCCTGCTGGCAATCACGGTCATGGCCTCGGCGGGGTACGCCCAAACCGAGTACGTCGAGGAAATCGTCGTCGGTTTTGACGTACCCAAACTTGTTCATCAGGATATATTCGTCCAGTACGATGGACTTTCGATTTATGTTCCCCTGGTGGAGGTGTTCCACCTTCTGGACATCAGAATCGAGCCGGATTTTGACCGGGCCCGGTTCACCGGTTTTTTGATGTCTACCGATAACAAGTACGAGATCGATCTGTCGAGGTCGACGGCACAGGTCAACGGCCGGGAATACCACCTTCAAAAGGAGCAATACCTGTTGGGGCCCGCGGAGGTGTTTCTCAAAATCGAACTCTATGAGACCCTCTTCGGTTTGAAAATGGATTTTGACTTTTCCTCCCTCAGCATTCGCCTGCCTCTCAACGAGGATTTCCCCTCATACCAGAAGCTGCTGCGGCAGAAAGCCCGCCAGAAACTGCGTAAGGATAAGGTCGCTCTCCAGGATGTGGTGGAACTGGCTCGCTCGCGTGACTACCTGAAAGGTGGCGTGGCTGACTGGACGCTGGCGGCGAGCCCCCTGGGTGGGGCGGGACATTATTTCAGCCTGAACGCGGGCGGCATGGTCGCCGGTGGTGATTTGGCCGTCTCGGGCACGGGCAACACTAAAACCGGATTCCAGACCGACCAGATCAGGTACAAATGGCATTACTATTTCGACAACAGCAAATACATTACCCAGGCCGAGTTGGGTGATGTCGGTACGGGAGGCCTTTTGGCCCGGGGTCTGAAAGGCGTCAAAGCCACCAACGAGCCACAGGTGCGCCGCAAATTCTTCCAGACCGTGGACGTATCCGGGTACCTTGGTGACGGGTGGGAGGTTGAACTCTACGTCAATAACAAGCTGGTCGATTTTACAGTCACCGACGAGATGGGTGAATATCATTTCCTGACCGACGTCTATTACGGATCGTGCCGGATTTTGATCAAAATGTACGGCCCCAGCGGTGAGATTCGCAGTGAGGAAAAGTACTATTCGGTGCCGCACAACCTTGTGCCCCGGGGGACTATCGAGTACACGGCCGCCCTGGTCACGGCCACCGTCAATCGGGAAGAGAGAAAACTGGGCCACGGCGGTATCCGATACGGCCTGCTTGACAACGTCTCGTTCGGTCTGAGCGGCGAGATCCCCATCGCGCCGGAGATCGAGCAGAAGCGAAGCGTAGCCGCCGAAGCGGTCTATCATCCTATGAGCAATTTGCTGCTAAGCGGCGGTTACTCACCGGGGAACCTTTTCAAAGGCTCCTTCAATTTCATCGAGCCGTCGCTGGTCAGCATCAACGGTAGTTACACGGGCTACTTTGAAGACAGCGTCCGCAACCCGCTGAAGCAGAAGCGCCGGGTGCGGCTGTCGCTGTCGTCGCCGCTGAAAATCGCCGGGCATCGCCTGGGCCTGCGATATTTCGTTACCGCCGTTAAATACCCGTCTTTCGAGACCATCGATATGAATTATGGTTTCAGCACCCGGCTCTCTCGGTTCCACGTCAACTACATGGGCAATTACAAGATAGCCAGGCGTATTTCCGGCACGGACAAAGCCCTCCAGAGCAGGTTGTTCATTACGCCGCGACTGGTGCGGTGGCTGCGGCCGCAGTTCCGGGTCAGCTACGACCATAGCCTGCACGAGGTGACCCGCGCCGGTGTCTACGTGGCTAAACGGGCCTTCAAGACCGGTCAACTGACGTTTTCATATGAGCGCAATGTTTCCGCGCGAACCAGTTCATTCATGCTGACTTTCAATATATTCACCGACTTCGCCCAATTCGCCACCAGGTTGATTGATAATAACGGAGAAACCGCGGTCAGTCAGACGCAGCGGGGTTCGGTGCGGTATGACCAGGACGCCGGCTCTTTCCGCTTTGTCAGAAAAAATGGTGTGGGTATGGGCTCGGCCGTCATCTGGCCGTTTCTCGATTACAATTATAACGGTGTCCGCGATGTCGGCGAACCGCTCCTGCCGGAGTTGAGGGCCAAGCTGAGCGGCGCCCACGCCATGCGCAAGGGTCCCGGCGACTTATACTATTACGACGGCCTGCGCCCCTACGACGAATACCTCGTCCAGATTGACGCCATCAGTCTCGATGACCCACAGCTTCGTCCCGCGCACGAAAACTACCAGGTGGTGATCAATCCCAATACCGTGACCGGAATCAACGTGCCGGTGGTCACCGGGGCCGAAGTTCAGGGGGTGGTGCAACGCCAGATACCGGGCGCCCTGGTCGGTCTCGGCGGAATCAAAATCAAGATCACCAACGAGCAGACGGGCA
>CBFCYQ010000323.1:0-3102 GCA_965602205.1 uncultured bacterium
GAAGGGGAAGTGCCTGATCCGGTGAGAATCTGAACATCCAGCTTCTGCGAGATTTCCTCGCAGAGGTCCGGGTCCGCTTCGATCAGAGACAGCTCGTGCTTGTCCCTGAGTAATTGATCGGCCAGACTGTAACCGACAACACCGCCGCCGACGATTATTATACGCATGGGCTATTCACCAAATTTATCCATCAATGACCTTGTTACTGCCCCTAATTTCCGAATTATATTGCAGCGAATCAAATAAATATTTCCACTACGTTCGCCGCACGTCAGGGCGCAGTCGGCCGGAACCGGCCGGAGACCGGCAGTGTTGACTCTATCAACAATGCCAGGAGAATTACAGAAAACCCGAGACTTCGGACAGCCGTCAGGGCAGGAGATTTGTGGTTGCCCTCATCCTCTTTTACCTGATTGGCGATACCATCGTGTACGTGATAATACCGTATTTGATGTACAAGGGAGTAATCAGTCTTTGATGTCGGCGCCAAGCGACCTCACTATGGCGTTGTGCTCGGCCAGAATCTTGCGGCGTTCGCTCTCGATGCGGTTGTGTTCACCCTTGATATCGGCGAACAAATCCCTGACTCTCGATATTTCGAAAGATATCTCCACCTCGGAGTAGAGCCCCGCCCGGAGCTGTTCAGCGATATGATGGCACCGTTGCGCGGCGAGTTCATGTTCCCTCTCAATCTTGCGATGGACTTTGAACATGGCTTCGTGGACCCGGCGGAGGCGCTGATGGTCACCCTGAGCGCCCAGTTTGTCCACCAGCAATCGATGTTTTTCCTCGAGATGCTGGTCATTTGTCTCCATCGCCTGCCGTCTTACCCGGAACCGGCGCTCCTCGGCCAGGATTTCATCAAGCACATGCGTCAACTCCTCGGCGACAGGTACAGCATCGGATATCAAAGGAAACCCCTCTTTATGGATATTACGGGTACCCTATAATTATACGAAGCTGACACCGGGACGCAATAGAAAAAGCCGGCAGCAGCGCTACCGGCTTGTTACACAATACCTTACGGAATTGCTCAAATCCCGTAAATCTGGCCGTATTTGGTTTTCATGTAGTCGATGAGCGGTTTGTATGACAGCGACTGCCCGGTGACTTTCTCAGCGAGCTTGTTGGCCCGGTAACGCATACCGTGCCGGTGAATGTTTTCGCGAAGCCACTCGCGCAGCGGCAGCAACTGCCCCTGCTCGATTTGCCCCAGCAGGTCCGGTATCGCCTGCTTGGCCTTATTGAAAAACTGCGCTGAGTAAAGGTTGCCCAGGGTATAGGTCGGGAAATAACCTATGAGTCCGGCCGACCAGTGCACGTCCTGCAGGCAGCCGTTGGCATCTTTGTCAACTTCGATACCGAAGTACTTCTGGAAGCGTTTGTTCCACTCTCCAGCGGCATCGGCCGGTTTCAAATCCCCGGTCATCAGCGCCCTTTCCAGTTCAAACCGCAGCAATATGTGGAGGTTATAGGTAGCCTCATCCGCCTCGACCCGGATGTAAGAAGGCGCGACGCGATTGATGGCACTGTAAAAATCGTCCAGGCTCACGTCCGCCAGCGCCTGTCTGAATATCCGTTGAGCCTGTGGGTAGAAATATACCCAGAACTCCCGGGAACGGCCAACCTGGTTTTCCCACATGCGCGACTGCGACTCGTGGATGCCCAGCGAGGCGGATGATCCTACCGGGGTCCCGAAGTGCTTCCCTTTGTCTATACCCATCTCATACAGACCATGACCGGTCTCGTGCATGATGCCAAAAAGGGCATCGTTGAGGCGTTTCGGGTTGTAGCGAGTGGTGATGCGGGTATCGCCGGGGCCGATGCCGGTGCAAAACGGATGCGTGGTGATATCGAGCCGACCTTCCCCGAAACTGTAGCCCATCGAGGCAGCGACCGACTCACCGAAAATCCGCTGCAATTCCACATCGTAGTCACGGCAGACTATCGATTGGTCAGGCTTTCGGGGGGCATCCTTGATACGCCCCAGCAACTCTACCAACTCGTTGCGAAGTCCCTTGAAAACAGTCTCAACGTCCTTAACCGTCGCGCCGGGTTCATAATCGTCGAGGAGCGCATTATAGGGTTCGCCCTCGTAACCGTAGGCCTCAGCCACCCGCAGTTTGATATTCACGATTTTCTCCAGCCAGGGCAGGAAAGCCTTGAAGTCGGAGTTCTTTCTGGCGGTGACCCATTCCCCCTGGGCCAGAGTGGTTACCCGCGTCTCCTCCTCCACCAACTCTTTGGGAAGTTTTGTCTGTTTGTCGTAGTGATGACGGATTTCGCGCACGTTGGCGGCTTCATCCGATTCCGGGTCTTTGACAAGGTCCGACTGCTCCAACTCGGAGAGCAACTCTCCGACCCGGGGCGCGGTCATCTTTTCGTGCACCATGCCGGCCAGAAGGCCCAGCTGGTCAGCGCGAAGCTGAGCCCCCCCACGGGGCATGTAGGTACGTTCATCCCAACCCAATACGGCAGCTGACGATTCAAGCAACGCCGTCTCTCTGAGATGCTTAACGAACTCGTCATAAGCTTGTTGTGCCGACATTTTTGAACTCCTCTATGCTTTGTGGCCGAGCCAACCAGGTCCTGGTGCCGCAAGATCTGGAGCTTACCGGCCGAATATTGTTAACTACAGATTTAAAGGGGATTCAAGATAAGAAATTCCGCGGCCGATGGCAATAATTCAGGGCCTCTTTCTTGCATCGCGGCCGTCTCCCGCCAAAAAGCGATTGTATTGAACCAGGGGCTCGTTTATATTTAGTCTTCGGCCTCTACTACGAAAGGATAAATCTTGGCTCACTCGGTTAACGAACAGGCTGAAGCGCTGCTCGACAAAGAGTTTAAGGTTCTGGATCACGGATTTGTGCGCCTGGTGGACTACATGGGCTCCGACAGCGCCATCGCCCGGGCGGCCAGGGTAAGCTACGGCGAAGGGACCAAAAAGGTTAGTGAAGACCGGGCGTTGCTGCGCTACCTGATGCGCCAGCGCCACACTTCACCGTTTGAGATGGTCGAGTTCAAATTTCACGTGAAACTGCCCATATTCGTCGCCCGCCAATGGATTCGCCACCGCTCGGCCAGTGTCAACGAGTACTCGGG
>CBFCYQ010000324.1:0-3077 GCA_965602205.1 uncultured bacterium
CGAGAATCCAGTTTCGCCTCGGACGGGTTCTAACCGTTGTCGGAGATTTCCGGGCGCGGGCCGGAGCCGTCTGCTCTTTTCCGACCGTGGCAACCGTGGAGTGTTTTTGCTGGACGAGCTTCTGCATACTGTTCCTTGTTCAGAACCTCACGATAATTGTATCAGATCCGCCGCTCGAGATTATCCGTCGATTGAAAGGCTCGTAGGTGTATGAAACGCCCCAGGCATCTTTCAGGTAACTGCTCTCAGTGCTGTCGATATACGGTCCGTTCCATCCCAGGCGTGTAAACCTGTCGTAGGCCGGCACCGAATCGGGCTTTATCACCAGATCAACCAGCCTGGACGGGACGAAACCGGCGTCACCGTCAAATCCCCTGTCGACATATTCGCCCCCCGCTACAACGTTGGGATTCCCGACAATGGCCTTCTTCAGTGAGGCCATCTCGCTTCTGGTAGCGGCTATTTTCGAACTCTCGGCAATATTCGCGAATCTGGGAACGGCAACCGCTGCCAGGATGCCTAACGTGACGATTATTATGACCAGCTCGATCAGGGTAAAGGCACTCTGGTCGAGCCGATAACACCGCCTCAGGGTCGGTGTGGCGTTCATGCCGTGACGACGGGGACTACCAGTCGTTTTCTCCGGTCCCATTGCTATTGAGCCAGACTTCTCCCGTAGTCTCGTTGTACGCCCAGCCGCAATCCGCGCCCACGACCGTGCCTTTGACACCGCCGGCCAGAATGGAATCAGCGAAACTGGCCTGATACGGGTTCTCAGGAATGGCCTGTTCCATGACCGTGCCGATTGCCCGTAACTCGGCCAGGGTCGGCCACGTAGCCGTTCCGGTAGTTACCGCCTGATTCGCGTAAAATATGGTGATGCCGGAGCGCAGGCTCCCCAGAGCACTGCGGGCAGCGGCTTCTCTGGCCTCGGATGACAAGTCCTGGTATTTCGGGATGGCGACGGCCGCCAAAATGCCAAGGACAACGATGATGATAACCAGTTCAATCAGCGTAAAACCCTTCTGGTCAGAGACAAATCTGTTCATCTTATCCTCCTGGGATTGGTTGTATGCAGTTGTTCCATAGTACCCTTATTATCGGCCTCGATGAGGTATCGGTTTAATCTAACCCGGGCTGAATACCTTGATCAGGTTCCACATAGGGAGCATGATGGCTAGAGCCATAACCAGCACGAAAACCGCCAGAATCAGAGTCAGCAGGGGCTCCAACACGGCAGCGAGTTGACGCGACCGGTATTGCACTTCCCGAGAGTAGTGCTCGCCCAGGACCCCCAGCATCTTCTCCAGAGACCCCGATTCCAGACCGATCGCCATCATCTCAAGCGCCAGATTCGGCAGAAAAACCAGGCCGGCCGAGGCCAGGCTGGACTCTTTACCATAGCTGAAAACCTCCCCGAGTTTCGTGATTTCTGCGGCAATGATGCTGTTCCTGACGGATTCGGACAGAATCGAAAGGGACTTTATTATGGGTATGCCGGCCCGGTACAAAATTCTGAACATCAGGCTGAAGCGCGCCACATTACCCTTGGTTATGATGTCGCCGAAAACTGGAAGTTTCAAAAGTCGACGATCGAGCCACAGCTTGCCGGTATCGTGACTGACCAATTTGCGAAAACCGTAAACAAGGGCCACTACCGTCAATAATAGCAGCCACCAGAACTGGCCGATAAAGTTGCTGACGGCAATCAGCACCTGCGTCGGCAGCGGCAACTCGGCTCCGAAATTACCGTAGAAAGCGACAAACCTCGGAATGACAAAAGTTATCAGGGTGACGAAAGCGGCCACGATGGCGGTGATGACCATCAGGGGGTAGCGGATACCGGACTTGATCTGTCGGTTGAGCTCCATCTCCTTTTCCAGCATTGCTGACAGTTCGCCCAGAATCTCGTCGAGTTTGCCCGACTCTTCGCCAGCCGCGATGCTGGCGCGATAGGTCTGGCTGAACAGGTCGTCGTATTCCTGCATGGCCTCGGAGAGTTGCTTGCCGGATTGCAGGCTGAAGCGGAGTTGCTCGATAGCGCTGTTGAACCGGCCGTTTTTGGGGCCGATCTTCATTATGGAAAGTGCCCGCAGTAAGGGCACACCGGCTCGGTAAAGGGTCGCCAGGCTGTTGGTAAACATGATGAGGTTTTCATAGTCGGTGCCCTTGAAGAAACCGGAAATAGTGAACGGCTTCTTATGTCGGTGACTGGTTATCCTGACAGGCAGAAGGTTGCGCTCGGCCAGGAATTCGAGCACCTGGACCTGGCTGTCCGCGGCCATCTCGCCCTTGAGTGCGCGACCGTCCTCAGACAGAGCCTTGTATTTATATAACTCCGTCATTTAAGACCGACCGCTATGGTGTCCGGCTCCCGCAGACTGTAGTCCTCAACAAAGGAAGTCTCTTTGAGAAGCTCTTCGAGCTTGACTTCGCCGCGGGCCACTTTTTCCAGACCGACCTCGAAAAGCGGCACATAGCCGGAGCGTCGCGCCTCTTCTCTGACCTGGTTAACCGAGGCATTGTCGATTATCAACTCCGTTATTCGGGGGTTGACTTCGACGAATTCGAAAATTCCCGTAAGGCCCTTGTAACCGGTCTGTTTGCACTGGCTGCAGCCCCGGCCTAGCTTGAAGTCGAAGGTGTCGACCAGGTCGATAAGTCCGGCTCTTTGCAGGATGGCATCCGGGGGACGGTAGGATTCGAGGCAGTTGGGGCAGTTGGTCCGGACCAGTCGCTGGGCCAGCACGCCTTTGAGTGCGGATGCCACCAGGTATCTCTCGATGCCTATATCCACCAGTCGCGTGACTGCTGACGGCGCATCGTTAGTGTGGATGGTAGAGAAGACCAGATGACCGGTCAGTGACGATCGGATGGCCATACGGGCCGTCTCGGTGTCTCGGATCTCACCAATCATCACCACATCGGGGTTCTGGCGGAGAATGGCCCGTAAGGTCGAAGGATAGGTCAGCCCCGCTTTTTCGTTTATCTGTATCTGGATTATCAAATGCAGCGAGTACTCGACCGGGTCCTCCACCGTGATAATGTTCTTCTCGACGGAGTTTATATCATGCAGG
>CBFCYQ010000325.1:0-3075 GCA_965602205.1 uncultured bacterium
TGCTGGATATCTACGGTGCCAAGGACTGAAAACAAAAAGCAGCCCGGCGAACCCATTACCGATCCGATGGTACCGGAGGCTTATCGTATCGAGCGCGTCCGCAGGGACACCGCCGATACTTTTACTTTGGAGTTGGGTCCGGCGAACGGCTCGCCGGATTTCGAGTTCATACCCGGCCAGTTCAACATGCTTTACGTTTACGGTGTCGGGGAAATTCCGATTTCCATCAGCGGCGACCCTACCCACCCGGATACGCTGGTGCACACCACGCGCGTTGTCGGCACCGTCACGCGGGCTTTGCAGCGCCTGAAGGTGGGGGCAATCGTTGGTGTCAGGGGACCCTTCGGCAGCCACTGGCCGGTGGAAGAAGCCCGCGGTAATGATGTCGTTCTGGTTGCCGGAGGCATCGGCCTGGCCCCGTTGCGCCCGGCCCTGCATTACCTGCTGGCACACCGCCGCCAGTACGGAAAGATTGTAGTGCTCTACGGTACCCGCACGCCTTCCGATATGATTTATCGACCCCAACTGGAGCAATGGCGGTCGCGCTTTGACCTTGAGACTCACGTCACCGTTGACCGGGCCGATGAGCGCTGGCTGGGAAACGTCGGCGTCGTGACCAAGCTGATTCCCCACGCTCCCTTCGATCCACTCAACACGGTGGCCATGATCTGCGGACCGGAAGTCATGATGCGCTACACCGCTATGGCCCTGCAAAAACGGGGTGTCCCCGTCGAACACATTTTCGTGTCACTGGAACGCAATATGAAGTGCGGTATCGGCCTGTGCGGCCACTGTCAGTTCAGCCACAGTTTTGTCTGTAAAGATGGGCCGGTCTACGGGTATGACCGGGTCATGGACCTCCTCAACAAGCGGGAGATCTGATGATCACCGGCAAAAAACGTAAACCGAAACTGGCTGTTTGGAAATTTGCCTCCTGCGACGGCTGTCAGTTGAGTCTGCTTGACCTCGAAGACGAACTCCTGGCCGTGACCGAACTGATAGAAATCGCCAGCTTCCCGGAGGCTTCTCGGGCCGTTGTCAAAGGTCCCTACGACCTGTCACTGGTGGAAGGATCCATCACCACTCCGCATGACGCCGAGCGCATCCACAAAATCAGGCGGCGGTCGAAGGTGCTGGTGACTATCGGTGCCTGCGCTACCGCCGGCGGCATTCAGGCCTTGCGGAATTTCGCGGACGTCGACGATTTTGTGTCTGTCGTCTACGCCAACCCGAAATTCATCAGCACTCTTAAAAACTCGACTCCCATTACCGATCATGTCTTTGTCGACTTCCAGTTGCGCGGCTGCCCGGTCAATAAATATCAGCTTCTGGAGGTGATCAGTGCCTTTCTAAACCGGCGCAAACCGAATATCCCCACCTGCAGCGTTTGTGCGGAGTGCAAGCTGCGCGGGACGACCTGCGTTATGGTGGCCCGGGGGATTCCCTGCCTGGGGCCGGTGACCCACGCCGGTTGCGGCGCCATCTGCCCTTCCTACGGACGCGGCTGTTACGGTTGTTTTGGCCCCCACGAGGACGTCAATACTCCTTCCATGAGCGCCTGCTTCAAGCAGATGGGTGTCGACAGCCGGGATGTGGTGCGCATGTTTCGCAGCTATAACGCCTATGCCGAACCGTTCCGAAAAGAAAGTGAAGCTCATGAAAGACGGCACGATTAAGGTCGATTACCTGGCCAGGGTCGAGGGGGAAGGCTCCCTTTACGTTCGCATCAAGGACAAGAAGGTAAGCGATGTCAAATTCAAGATTTTCGAGCCGCCCCGCTTCTTCGAAGCCTTTCTCCGGGGCCGGATGTACTACGAAGCCCCCGATATCACCGCCCGCATCTGCGGTATTTGCCCGATCGCCTACCAGATGGGTGCCTGCCACGCCATGGAAGACGCCTTTGGAGTCACCGTTGACGGCCAACTACGCGCTCTCCGACGCTTGATCTATTGCGGCGAGTGGATCGAGAGTCACGCCCTGCACGTCTTTATGCTCCATGCTCCGGATTTTCTCGGGTACGAAGATGCCATTCGTATGGCTGCCGACCACCCGGACCTGGTCAAAACGGGACTCCGGATAAAAAAGATCGGCAATCGCCTCATGACGCTCCTCGGCGGCCGCGAAATCCATCCTATCAACGTCAGGGTGGGAGGCTTCTACAAGGTGCCCGAAAAGGACGAACTGCAAGGTCTGGTCGATGATCTCAAGTGGGGCCGCGACGCGGCCATCGAGACGGCCAGGACTATTTCCACTTTCAACTTCCCCGAGTTCGAGCAGGACTATGAACTGGTAGCTCTGCGGCATCCGGAGGAGTACCCGTTCAATGAAGGACAGCTGGTCTCTAACAAGGACCTGGACATCCCGATCAGTGAGTTCGAAGAACATATCATTGAGACGCATGTCGCTCACTCCACGTCCCTGCAGGCCGCTGTCAAGGGGCGTGGAACCTATCTGACCGGCCCCCTGGCCCGCTACAGTCTGAATTATGACAAACTGCCCGAGATGGCCCGGCAGGCCGCCCGCGACGCCGGGCTCGGCGAGACTTGCACCAACCCGTTCAAGTCCATTATCGTCAGGATGGTCGAGATCGTCTTTGCCTTCGAAGAAGCCCTGCGGATTGTCGATCAGTACGAGAAACCGGACAGGCCGTCGGTCGATATGGAACCGCGCCGGTCGGTGGGTTACGGCTGCACTGAAGCCCCGCGCGGGATATGCTACCACCGTTACCGGCTGGATGACACCGGTGTTATCGAGGATGCCGGAATAGTCCCGCCCACCTCCCAGAACCAGGGGTCCATTGAAGAGGACTTGCGCCAGTTCGTACCCCGGCACCTTGACCTGTCACATGAAGAATTGACGTGGAAATGCGAACAGGCCATCCGCAATTACGACCCCTGCATCTCCTGCTCCTGTCATTTCCTCAAGCTGACCATCGATTGCGATTAGGAACCCGGCCCATGGCACGCAAACCCGCCCCGGACGAGACTCTTGTTATCGGTGTCGGCAACGCCCGCCGCCGCGACGACGCCGTCGGTGTTCTGGTTGCCGAGAACATACGCAAACAGGCGCTCGATG
>CBFCYQ010000326.1:0-3070 GCA_965602205.1 uncultured bacterium
CGATGACGAAAGGGATATCCCTGTTGCGACACAGCCGGCCGATCTCCGCGATCGGTTGCACCGTCCCGATAACATTGGAGGCATGGTTGACCGCCACCAACCGCGTATTTGGCTTCATTTTGGCCGCAATGTCGTTCGGATCAACAAAACCCTTATCGTCGAACGGCACATAATCAACTTCGATATTCTGGTACTTCCAGCAATGGTACAACGGCCGCAGGACCGAATTGTGCTCGACCGCCGTGGAAATCGCGTGGTCGCCCTCTTTCAAGAGCCCGAAAATGGCGATATTCAGCGCATCGGTGGCATTATACCCGAAAACGAGCCGGTTGGGGTCGGTACCGTTGAAGAACTCCGTCAGCAATTTGCGCGTCTCTTCCACGATGTTTCCGGCCATCATGCAGAGATCATATCCCGCGCGCCCCGGATTGACGCCGAAATTGCGGTAGGAATAGTCCATCGCCTGATAGACTTCGTCGGGTTTGGGAAATGTCGTCGCGCCGTTATCCAGATAGATTAGCTTATCCATTATCTCCTCTGCTCTTATGTTCGATGTAGAGTATACACTGAATCACCACAGATGTCAACAATCCTCTTCGGATTCGGTGATATTTCGGCACTCATTGACAGGCGATGACAGGCAAATATGTCCAGTTTACCGCTGACCTGCCGAATTACCGGGCGTTATAGTCCGCGTGCTCCGTGGCTTACCGCTCTCTTACTGGACCGACCGATGGCCCTGTCTTATTCCTCGTCCTTGATCACTCCTCTCGGGGCGGGGTCGGTGGAGTCGCGGGGCACGAGGTTGCGGTTGAGGGTGGGTTCGTTGAGGGGTTGCTTGTAAGCAGGTGGTTCGTCGATGGGGGGGTGCTCGGAGGTGGTTTCGCCGGAGCCGGGAATAAGTGGCAGGGGTTCACGGATACCGGCATCAGGTGTATGAGGGGCGGGGCCGCCGGGCATACCGAAGAGGTAACTTACCATGTAACACACATCCGAGATGTTGCCGTTCTTGCCGTCAGCGTTGAAATCGGGCAGGGATTGCGGCCAAAAGTTTATGCTGTCGGCCTGCCCACCGAAAAGGTACGAGAGAAGATAGGTCAAATCCGAGATGTTGCCTTTAAGGTCGAGATTCAAGTCGCCCGGCACAAAGGTGCCAATGTCGTCGTATGGTATTAACTGGGCGCTGACCCGATAAGGCGTCGTTCCGTACCAGTTCTGCCAGAGGATGATTGCCTGACCGGCGTTGTTGATATCGCACATCGAGTTCTCACCGTACTTGCACACGTTTCCAAGATTGTTGTTGATGCGGTAGTTGGGGCCGATCAGCCGGCCTTGTGGGTCAACCTTCTGAGCGTAAACGTTGCGAGGTGTTTCTCCCCAGACGTGATAGCCGGGGAAGTCACGAGCGTCCGACCAGACCACCAAGACATTGCCTGAATCATCGCAGTCCACTGACGGCACCGCCCATTCACCCAGCGCTATCCACGTGGAATCCGTGTCCGTTATACGCGTCAGGTCGTACTTGGGAGTTCCATCCGGGTTGAAACCACGCAGGAAGATCTGCAGGTCGCCGGCCCCATCGCCGAGGGCATGGCCAAACCAGGCGATATAGAAGTCACCGTCGGCCTCCATGGCCAGGTCCAGTCGTGACGCTCCAAAGGCAAAACGCGAGCTCCATTCACCGCCAATACTGTCGGCCAGCATGATGTCAGTGCGGGGACTGCCGTCCGCATTATAGATGACAAAAAAAGTATAGCCACTCTCATTGGATATCCAGGCCACGACAAAAGAACCGTCATCGGCAAGGCCCATTCTCGGATGCTCCCGTACCCATGTACATTCGACGGGAGTGGGCAGTTCCCACACCGCCAGGCGTGGTCCCAGGCTGTCACCATCGGGATAAAAGATACGCACAAAGAAGCTGTCTGGACCGGGTGCGCTCGAGGATAGCGCCGACCAGGCGGCGCCGATCACACCGGCATGGTTGACGTCTCCGGAGCCAAGGTAGGCACCGAAGGTTGGGGCATACGGAATATCACAGTCAAAACAGATAGGATGACCCATCTGGTTTCCGGCCTGGTCGAACCGAAAGGCGACCATACGAGGTTCGTAAGGGTTGGTGTCTCCCTTGAGAAGGTTCACCCGACCGGGGACGACCGTGAGGCCACTCTCGTTGGTGTAGCAATGAATGCGGCTGGTGACACTCCAGATGCTGTCAAGACAGAGGGTATCCGGCAAGAAGTTAATCACCGGCTGGGCTTGGTTGCCGAATCTGTCAAAGCGATTGAACTGGTAGAACGCCGCCGCACCCGGCAGGACATTTGTGCTGTTTATCTGGGAGATATTGCCGATGCTGTCGAGGCTCACATCGTTCCAGGCGTTGCGGTCAAAGCATTCGGTATCGAGAGTATCGTAACAGATAAAGTCGTTACGGAAGACCAGGTCATCGGCGAGGATGCTCGACGATAACAAGGCTAGAAACGCCAGTGTAGCCCCAACCGAAAATGATGTAATCCTACTCTTCGTCCAGAATCACTCCCTTCGTAGGGGAACCGATAGGTCCCGGCCAGATAGGCAGCGGTTCGCGTATGCCTTCGTAAGGTGTGTGAGGAGCCGGACCGGTGGGTGTGCCGAAGAGGTAATCCACCATATAGCAGACATCGGTGATGTTGCCGTTTTTACCGTCACCATTGAAGTCGGCCAGGGATTTCGGCCAGAATCTCATACTGTCGGCTTTGCCACTGTAAAGGTAGGTCAAGAGGTAGACGAGGTCGGAGATATTGCCCTTGAAATCGAGATTCAGATCACCGGGTACGAACGTGCCTATATCGTGATAGGGCATCAACTGCGCGCTTACCCGATAAGGCGTCAAATAGTTTTGCCATAGGATTATCGCCTGGCCGGCGTTGTTTATATCACACATCGAGTTGTCACCATACCTGCAGGCATTTCCGGGGTTGTTGTTGATGCGATAGTTGGGACCGATCAGACGGCCCTGCGGGTCGATCTTCTGCGCGTAGACGTTCCGTGGATCGACTGGGTCGGGGTCTCCAGGGAAGTCGCGACCGTC
>CBFCYQ010000327.1:0-3069 GCA_965602205.1 uncultured bacterium
CAGGACGAAATATCGACTTCTTTCTGCTCAACGGAAATCTGGATGAAGAAGCGGCGCTGATTCAATCGGTGGCGGGCTTACAGGCGCCCGACATCGAGCGGAAAAGGGGTGAACTTGAGGAAATCTTCAGCGATCTCGATGAATTATGGTCTGCGAATTTCAGCGACATGACTTTTTACCAGAAGGTACTCTCGCTGTTCACCATTTATTATCTGCAGGGCGCCCGGCTTTTTCTCTTGGATGAAGTCCTGGGCGCAGTTCCCGACGGGCAACTGTCGGCGTGGATGGAGATGTTTCAGTGCCTGCACCGGCAGCAAAAAGGAATCGTATTTACGGCGCATCAACTGAACGAGCATCGCTTCCCGGTGTGGAAAATAAAAGACAGGAGACTACTGCTGTCGTGATAGACAGTCTTTACAGAAACTTCCCGCGCGGGCGCCATTACCTGGTTCACCAGCAGGAGCCGGGCGAGATAGACACTATTATCAGCAGAGGCTTGTTTACTCAACTGCAACGAGGGCGAAAACGCAACCTGTGGGGAGAGCTGGCCGGACAGCTTCCTGAATGGGGACGGAAGATTGGATGGGTGCCCGACAACTTCCCGTTGGTGTTTTTCAGCGAGACCGTCACCGGTGAAATCGCCGGCACGATGGCCGCGGCCAACAATAGGATGGGGGGAACACGCGACGGACTCCGCCGGGCGGCAGTTCTGCTGCAACAAATGGAGCTTGCCGACTTGTCCCGCCGGAACCCTTTCCAACTCTCTCAGGGGGAGACCAAGCTGGTGTGGTTTTTGTGCCAGTGGGCCAAGTCGCCTGAATATCTCATTATCGGACATTTGCCGACCTCTCTGTCAACACGGCGTGTCGCCCACCTCGTCACTTTCCTGAAAAAGGCGTCCAGGTCGGCCGCCGCCGCGAGGGCCAATTTTCCCACGCTGGTACTGGGATACACTGCGGGCGACCAACGGTGGTACCAGGATTTGCTCACGGAAGACTACCGGACCGACATGGAGACGTCAGCGTTTGACGGAGTATGATCATATGAACCGCCGGCAGTTACATTTTCTTACCGTCCTGTTCATCGGAAGCTCGGCCAGCGCCTGGGCCATATTCGATATTCGCATCTATGTGCCGTCACTGTGGCTCTTTTTCCTCTGTGTTTTGGTGATTGTATACAATCCCAGGGAATTTACCCGATTTGTGAGGCGCTTTGCGCAGATAGGCACGACTCTCCTGGTAGTCTCCGCGCTTCAGATCATATTCCGGCGCGACGGCGCGGTTCTGCTGTCAGTCGGCACGTTTCCCCTTGTCTTTTCGGTCGGTTTACGTGAGGCCATCCTGTTATGGGTTCGATTCATGGTGATTTTCGCCTTGGCTTATGTTTTCGCCCGGGTGACCACCTTCCATTTCCTGCTGTTTTGCGACAAGATCAGGTTGCCCTTGGATTTCAGCCTGCTGCTGCTTACGACGCTACGGATGATTCCTTTCATATTTTCAGAAGCTAAAAGAAGCCTGTGGTTTCTCCGGTTCCGCGGCATACAGTTTCGTCGCCTGGCGTTGCGGGAGAAACTGCGGGCGGTGCAACAACTCGCCTTCTCGTTGCTCATGAGAAGTATCGAGAACATCTCATACTCCGCCATCGCTCTGGAGGCTCGGGGGTACGGTCAGTCGGGCGTGAAACGGATTCCGAGGAAATACTCGTTGGCAGGCGTTGATTTCGGGTTGATTTCATTGACAGTCCTTTTAAATCTAATCTCATTCATGATATGAACTAAGTGAGGTGTCTGAATATGAATGCTTTTCAGGTTTGCGGCTATTCCAAGTGCGGTAAGACAACCCTTATCAAAGAGCTAATCAGCCGTTTTCACGCTGGCGGTGAACGGGTGGCCTCCATAAAAGATATCCATTTCGAAGACTTCCGGATGGATGAACCCGGCAAGAATACTTACGTTCACATGGAGGCGGGGGCCAACCCCGTTGTCGCCAGAGGTATGAAGGAGACGGACTTCTTGTACAGCCATCGCATGGAATTTCAGGACATTGTGCCGAGAATCGCGGCGGACTGGCTGATGGTTGAGGGTCTTGCCAGTTTCCCGCTGCCCAAGATCGTCTGTGGCAAGACCGAGAAGGACGTAGACGAGTTTCTGGACCGCCGCACTTTTGCCGTTTCCGGCATCTTCGCCGGCGGGCGGACAGAGTATAAATCGCTTCCGGTGTTCGATGTCAACGATCCCGAG
The DNA here is from genome assembly GCA_965602205.1 of uncultured bacterium. GTDB lineage: Bacteria > Zixibacteria > MSB-5A5 > GN15 > FEB-12 > DAOUUR01. The sequence continues at coordinate 2,240 of CBFCYQ010000327.1, forward strand.
CAGATGCTAAAACTCGTCAAGCTGATCAAGCAAAAAGTGTTTCCCCTGCTTCCGTATGTCGGCGATGACTGCTGCAAACTCTGCGGGCTTTCGTGCGGCGAAATGGTTGAGGCCATCATTCAGGGTGAAAAAACCTACTCCGACTGTAAAATCGGAAGCGATTCCATCCGTCTGAAGATAGGTGGCCGCGATGTTGCCATGGTGCCTTTTGTGCAGAATCTCCTTAAAAGTAACGTCCTGGCCGTTATATCGGAACTGCACGGTTGGCAGCCGGGTCAGCCGGTGGAAGTTTTTATCGATTCTAAGTGACAGCAGTCTCGGAGCCACGGATGTCGTCGGCATCACTGCTCACTGACGTTTCAGCAGAGTCAGGTCCTGCTCAATCCTCACGGCTGGTTCCTCGGTCAATCTCAATCACGGCCGCCCCTTCGAAGTTACCGTGGCGCAGGTCATCGAGGGCCTGGTTGACCTTCCCAAGCGGGTAGGCGGTGACCTGCGTTTCCACCGGCACTCTGGGGGCCAGGGTCAGGAACTCCTCGCCGTCAGTGCGCGTCAGGTTAGCGACCGAGCGGAGGACACGTTCTTCCCAGAGGATCGAGTAGGGAAAGGAAGGGATGTCACTCATGTGGATTCCGGCGCACACTACCGTGCCGCCCCTGGCAACAGCGCGCAGGGCCGCCGGCACGAGTTCGCCGGCGGGAGCGAAAATCACGGCGGCATCGAGCGGCTCCGGCGGCTTTTCGTCCGAGGCGCCGGCCCACGCAGCTCCCAGGCTCCGGGCGAAATCCTGACTGGACGTGTCGCCTCGCCTGGTGAAAGCATAAACTTCA
>CBFCYQ010000328.1:0-3063 GCA_965602205.1 uncultured bacterium
GACAACCTCGACTGGGGCAAATAACCCTCCGACCGCTGTCCGCTTTTTCGCTGGCAATATTCTCCCTTGCCCTCGACTTCTGTGTTCGGTAAATTACCTGTCCTAACGCAGGCATAAGGAATAGACATGAGCATCTATGTTTCCGGGGCAACTTTCGGCCTCAGGTTTTCACGGCTATCAAGTACAGGGATTCCATTTTCATGAAATTATCAAATATATCAAAGAAGCTGCTGCTATTGATTTCCGCGGCTCTGATTCTATCGACAGTGCCCGTGTTCGGCCAGGATGCAGCCAAAGGCAATATCCACCCCAACTTCCGGTTGAGTTTTACCGAACGCTTCCGCATGGTAACGTGGAAATTTGCTACCGACCTGATGTTTACCTCCTACTCGTTCACCCGCCACCGCACCAGCTTGATGGGGCAATGGTTCCCCGTAGCAGGTTGCGAATTTGCCTTGAGGATAACCAACGAGTTCCGCTACTATATTGTGCCGAGATACCGGGAGAATAACCTTGATGAGGCCTTTGTCGATCTGCTCTATTCGAAGTGGGACATCGATACCGGCCTTCGCGGCACTCTCACTCTCGGCCGCCAGAACATCATCCTTGGCGAAGGCTTTTTGGTAATGGACGGCGGTCCTCTCGACGGCTCCCGGTCCATCTATTTCAACGCCGCCCGTTTTGACTGGCGACTGGACAAAACGAAAAGCATCTCCGTGTTCTACATGTACCAGGAGGAAATCGACGATTGGCTGCCCATCATTCACGACCAGGACAAGCCGATGGTCGACCAGCCCGAAGAAGGCTTCGGAGCCTATTTTTCCGGTGACTTCGGTACGACCAACCTGCAGGCTTACGCTATCCGCAAGAATGTCAAAGCAACCACCGCTCATCCGACAGCATCCGAGATTAACACCTTTGGCGGCCGCGTGCAGGTATCGGCGACGGAGAAACTCTCTGCCACCGTTGAGGCCGCATACCAATTCGGTAAACTCGGCGATGCCGACAGGGCCGCTTTCGGCGGTTACAGTCACATTGATTATACTACCGCCTGGGCCTTTTACCTGCCCTCCACACTGACGGCGGGCGCGGTTTATCTTAGCGGCGATGATCCGGAAACCGATGATTGGGAAGGCTGGGACCCACTGTTCAGCCGCTGGCCCAAATGGAGCGAATCCTATATTTACACCTTGATCCGTGAGGGTGGCGTCGCCTACTGGAGTAACTTCGCCTCCGTATATGTCCGGGCGGGTTTCAAGCTTTCGGATCAGGTACAGGTGCAGGGCGACTTCCACCACTTGATGGCGCCCCGGGCGCCCGACAGTGAGCTTTCTTTCCCCGGCGGTACCGGAAAAACGCGCGGTGAGTTGCTGATCGGAAAAATGACCTATCAAATCAACGACCGGCTCAGCGGTCACCTGCTCTGGGAGACTCTTTCCCCCGGCAGCTTCTATTTCAGTCAGGCTTTAAGGTACAGCTGGGTCAGGGTCGAGTTAATGTTGAAGTTGTAAGGCCTGAAAAAATATCCATCTCATCAGTGTACTGAGGATTGTAACATGCTCGCTAAGATCATCGTCATATCGGCTTTCGCATTAATGATAGTCATCCTGGGTATTCTCGGGATGCGCCGTACCCGCTCCTTCAAGGACTTCTTCCTCGGCGGCGGCGCCATCGGACCCTGGATGACCGCTTTTACCTACGGCACCGCCTATTTTTCGGCCGTGCTGTTCATCGGTTTTGCCGGGAAAGTCGGCTGGGGATTCGGTTATTCCGGGCTGTGGATCGCCGCCGGCAACGCCCTCCTGGGGGTACTGGCTGTCTGGTGGCTTATGGGCAACAGAATCAAAAAGATGTCCGTGGCCTATGGCGTCCACACCATGCCCGAATACTTCGAGAAGCGTTACCACAGCCGCTTCTTGAAACTGTTTTCCTCATTTTCGATTTTTGTGTTCTTCATCCCCTATTCCGCCGCGGTCTTTATCGGCTTGTCCTATCTTTTCCGCTCTAATTTCAATATGGATTTTTCCGTGGCCCTGGTTTTCATGGGCCTCTTCACCGCCGTCTATCTTGTTATGGGCGGCTACCGGTCGATGACTATGGTCGACGTTGCCTTTGGTATGATCATGACCGTGGGCGTCATTATCCTCTTATGGAGCACTATCGGTCAGGCCGGCGGACTGGCTAATATCACGGCCAGACTGTCCGGCATGGATCCCAAACTTACCGGCCCGGTTGGCCCGCCGGGATGGTGGCCCCTGTTCTCCCTGGTGTTCCTGACCAGCGTCGCACCCTTCGCCATGCCGCAACTGGTGCAGAAGTTCTATGCCATCAAAGACAAAAGGTCTATCCGGATCGGTATGGTGGCCTCCACTTTCTTCGCCATCCTGGTTACCGGCATCGGCTACTTCGTCGGCGCTACCACCCGCTTCTACCTCGCACCGGACAATGCCCCGCGGGCCTTTGCCGACGGCAAACCGATCTTCGATGCCCTCATGCCGGAGCTGCTCGCCGAAGTTATTCCGCACTCCCTGTCGGTGCTGGTGCTGCTTTTGATTCTGGCCGCCTCCATGTCCACTCTTGCGGCCCTGGTCCTTGTCTCCAGCTCCGCCATCGCCAAGGATTTCTACGCCGGTTTCGTAAACAAAAACGTCTCCGACCGGAAACTGACCCTCCTGATGCGCATCCTGAGCGCCTTTTTCGTCCTCCTGTCCGTCATCTTCGCCTACTTCCGGCCCTCCAGCATTGTCGCCATCCTGGGCATTTCCTGGGGCGCTATCGGTTCGGTTTTTCTCGGACCTTTTATCTGGGGACTGTTTACAAAGTGGGCCAACAAGGTCGGGGCGATATCATCCGCCGTGCTGGCCCTGGCCACCTGTCTCATTCTATATATTCAGGGCATGCCCTCGCCGCAGGCCGGGACTATCGGCATGATCGTCTCCCTGGCGGCCACACCGATCTTCAGCCTGTTTGGCCGCACCCCGGAATCCACCTCAGGATAAGGTCATTCGACCATGAAAAAAATCGCCTGGCTGACAGATATTCACCTCAACTTCGTGCCTTACC
>CBFCYQ010000329.1:0-3058 GCA_965602205.1 uncultured bacterium
GCTGGCATATGTAAAACTCTACGTGAACAATGGCAGTGAACTCGAAGAGATTGCGCGCGCCCGCGGTTACCGCAATCTCGCCCGAGATACCACGCACCTGGAGTACGTCATCGATCAGCCACCCGAGGTTAAGTTGCCCGACGGCTTCGTCATAAAGAGCGTGCTCGAGCATGATGACGTGGAGGCGCGAAGAGCGGCCAAAGCCGTCGCTTTCGGCGGCAATTACTGTCCCTCGCGGTGGCCCCCGGCGTCGGCATACATGGAAATGCAACGGGCGCCGGATTACCGCAAAGATCTTGACCTGTGCATCATCGCCCCCAACGGCGACTGCGCTTCCTTCGCCACCGCGTGGATTGACGAACAGAACCATTACGGCGTGTTCGAGCCTGTGGGCACCCGCCGGGACTACCAGGGACTGGGGCTCGGGAAGGCGCTTCTAATAGAAGGCTTCAGGCGCATGGCCCGCCACGGCGTGACGCGATCTTTCATGGATTCCGGCAACGAATTCTACCGCCGGGTCGGCTTTAAGGATACACCTTACAAATACGGCCGGTGGATAAAGTATTTCGATCTGTAGGATAAAAAAGTCGAGGGGAAGGAGCCGCGGGGCTCCTCCCCCATTTATTGTGCTGATTTGCCGGCGTCACGAGGCCTGCTGCGGCCTCGTCAGTGTTTCTCATATTCAAAGGTGTATGTCTGAGTCTCCTCGTTGGCGAACGTCCACTGGATTTTAACCGGCTGACCGAGCTCATTATACCCGAACGTCAGGTCCGCATCCTGGCCGCCCGAACTCTTGAAGCTTCCGCCTGTGTACTTGCCGTCATCGCCGTGCGTGAACGTAAGCGTTCCCGTCAGCCAGGTGTCGAACTTGTCGTACTCCGCGCTTACCAGCCGGCCGTTTTTATCATATTCGTAGGAATCGGTGCCCACGATACCGTTGGAGAGCTTAACCGTCCTCTGCGTGATTTGGCCGTTCTCGTTTGTCTCATAGGTCAGAACGGCGCTCAGGCCGCTGTTGTATTTGCGATGTCCCTTGGTCAGCCTCCCCCGGGCATCATACAGGTAGCTGACGTTGGTGGTCATGCTGTCCGTGCGACGGAACCGCCTGGTGATTAGTTTGCCGGTTTTGTCGTATTCCCATTGCGTGGGTCCACCCAGAACGTTCGAGTAATCGTAACCTTCCACGTTCACGCGGAAGTCGTCATTGTTGACGACGAATACGTTGGGAGGAGTGTAACGCGCCGGAGCCACCCCCGGGCACGCTTCATATTCGTAGATAAAGGTCTGACTCCAGCTGTCCGGAAAGTCCCACCATTCTTTTTCCAGGTTACCGTTGGCATCATAGGCATACAGAATGCTTCCCACATCCTGGCCGTTCCGGGTGATATGTCCCTCTATTCTCCTCCCGTCGTCATACGTGTACGTAATCTCGCCGGAAAACCAGCCGCTGAGTCTGTCACAATTCGCTTTTATGACGTTGCCGTTCTTGTCATACTCATAGGTCGTTGTGCCGGACACTCTGTCCGACCTCTGAAAATGTTCAACGATCAAATTCCCCTTCTCATCATACTCGTATGTTTCGGCGGATGTTATACCGTCCGAGAAGTCGCGATATTTGCCGACGAGATTGCCGCGGTCGTCATGTTCATAATGGTTCAGGGAACTGCGCCTTTCGCCGAGCGACTCCCAGACGGCTTTGTACAACCTGCCGTCGGGGTCATAGTCGAAGGTGGTTAAGCCCTTTTCGCCGCCCGCATTTTCATAATGAAGCCTGATCAAACGGGACCCGTTGATCCCCAATGAGTTCTTAGTGCCGGTCGCACCGGCGCTGCCGACACTGCACAGGCAGAGGCATCCAACCGCAAGCACCATCGAGAGACACGCCATATTCATAATTCGTCCCGCTTTAGCTGTAAGTGTTTCCTGTCTAAAAACGTTGCTGTCACTCTTAGTGTTTACTGTGGGGGCTTATTCTGTCAATAAAACCGCGTGGAGTCATTGAAATTTTATGTAGGCACCTATGTAATGCATAATACGACAAAGGTCATTTGGCAATAAAGGCAAAAAATGGATTACATCGAGAAACTCGGAACTCTGGCGACTAGCCGTCAAGGTCCTTAGCTGAGCGAACTGCCCGGCCCCGACGGTCTGCTTTGCCGCAAGCGGTGCAGGATCAGCCCGCAACTCCCGGGCGGCTTCTGCGTATAGATTACCAACAACCCCCAATCACCTTAAGGAGGGAATATAATGGGACTGGTCAATCTCAAAGATTTACCCGAACTGCAACTCGCTGAAGGGGTCATGGCGCGGGTCGTTACCGCGCAGACAATGTCCGTGCTGCACGTTACGCTGGCGGCCGGGGCGATTCTTCCCAAACACTCACACCACAACGAACAGGTCGTCAATGTCATTGAAGGCGAACTGGAACTCACGGTCGAGGGTACCGCCTACAGCCTCGGGCCGGGCAAGGCCATGATACTTGCCCCCAATGTGGAGCACTCCGGTCGCGCCGTGGTCGACTGCCGTGTTGTCGATGTTTTCCATCCGGTGCGGGAGGATCTCCGCGGAACCGACTTCGGTGGGTACACGGATTAGAAGCCAGGGTAGCTGCCTTCGGCCGATTAGCTCTTAATCGGCAGACAACCCTCGCAAAGAGCCGCCGACATTTCCGCCCGGCGTCTTTCAAAGGAGCCCCGGCTGGCGGGGGCATCTTTCCCCCGCCACCGGCAATGGTGCTCACCGATCAGGCGGATAAATGAAGGCGATCACAATCGGGTTGACAAACCGGGTGTCGGTTTCTTAGATGTTAAGGTCCTGACGAATCTTGCGCAGATTCACGAATCCGAAAGGCGAACCTATGCGCATCTCCGGCTTAATCAGTATTTATGCGACACTGACAGCGGTCTTGGTGACAGGTGTTGCTGCCGACACGCGGTACGCCCAATGCGGTATTGATACTTCGATAATTGACTATGCTGTCAATCCTGGTGATGATTTCTACTCCTATGCATCAGGGAGGTGGCTTTCAAGTACAAGGGTTCCCGAACGTATCGGGGGC
>CBFCYQ010000330.1:0-3033 GCA_965602205.1 uncultured bacterium
TCGGCGGACAACTCGGTGAGGATGCCGGCCACCTTTTTGCCGGCCAGGAGGACGTCATTGGGCCATTTGATTTTAAGCCGGCCGGGCGCATAGCCCTCGAGTGCCTGTGCCAGCGCCAGGGCGGACATGATAGAGATACCCGGGGCTTTTTCGGGGGAGAAGCGGGGTCGCAGAATGATTGAAACATAGATGCCGCTGGCGGCCGGAGAATGCCAATGGCGGCCAAGGCGTCCGCGGCCGCGCGTCTGCTCCTCGGCCGTGACAATCGTGCCTTCGGCCGCCCCGCTCTCGGCCAGTTCCCGGGCGACGTCGTTAGTGGACTTTACTTTTCCATAAGCGTGGATGACGTTACCGATGAATGCGGTTTTCAGGCCGTAGCTTATCTCGGTGGCGGTGAGCTTGTCCGGTGCGGCAACGAATCTGACTTTGCCGCCGGCGCCGCTCTGCAGCCGGTAGCCCCAGCTTTGAATGCTTCTTAACGCCTCTTTGATTTCGGCTTCACTTGTCTTGAACCTTCCGGCGAGCCTGGATGCGTTAAAAAAGTGTCGCGGCCTTCTCCTGATTACCAGCAGGACTTCATCCGCCAGCCGCGCGGTGTCAGCGTGGTTCATCGGACTACTCCACGACCTGCAGGGAAAAATCGCAGGCCGGGGCGGAGTGAGTGAGAGCGCCGATGGAGATATAGTCCACGCCGGTTTGAGCGATTTCGGCAATCGTTTCGAGGGACACATTGCCCGAGGCTTCGAGCTTGACGGCGGGATTGAGCTTACGCGCCAGCGATACAAGCGCCCTCAGGGAATCAAGCGTCTGGTTATCGAGCAGCAGTCGATGAGCGCCACTTTCAATCGCCTGTGTCAGTTGCTGTTGGTCGGTGATTTCCACCTCGATCTCGGTATCTTCCGCGCGCGCGCCGAACTGGAGGCGGAAGTCGGCGGAGGCGAGGAATTCTTTCGTCCGGCGAACAGCCTCGCTGACGGAGCCGGCCGAGGCGATGTGGTTGTCTTTGATCAGCACCATGTCGTATAACCCGAGGCGGTGGTTTTCCCCGCCGCCGTGCACGACCGCCATTTTTTCAAGGTGCCGCCAGCCGGGGGTTGTCTTGCGGGTGTCGATGACGCGGGCCACCCCGGCCGCCCTTTCGACGAAGCGTCCGGTCAGCGTGGCAATACCGCTCAGGTGAGCCAGGAAATTCAGGGCGGTGCGCTCGGCGGTAAGGATCGTCTGGTTGAAGCCGTCGATTTCGACGACGGTCTGTCCTTTTTTGAAAGGTTCGCCGTCCCGGACCAGCGGTTCCACGACATTGGCTGAATCAACGGTATCGAAAACAAGCAGGAGCGGCTTCAACCCCGAAAGGATACCCTCCGACTTGGCCACGATGGCAGCCTTGAGGGGCTTCGGTTCCAGGCAGCCCAGAGAGGTGACATCACCCGGCCCGACGTCTTCGGCCAGAGCGGCCTTCACCAGATTGCGGATTGACTCGTACAGCAGGTCCATATGTTGCTTAATGAACATGCTTGTTGGCAAATGTCAAACGTCAAATTATATTCCAGCCATGAGTCCCGCCGGGAAAACTAAAAAGACCGTTGCCATTATCGGCTACGGCTCGCAGGGACGGGCGGTGGCCCTGAATCTGCGCGATTCGGGCTACAAGGTGGTGGTTGGACTCAGGGGTCGGTCGGCCTCCCGTGCGGTCGCCGCCAAAGACCGGCCCGGGGATATACTCACGGTCGCTGAGGCTGTAAAAAAAGCCGATGTAATCTGTTTTGCTATCCCGGATCATCGGCACGCCCAGGTGTATGAAAGAAGCGTGGCGCCCAATGTGCGGCATGGGGCCACGTTGCTGTTTCTGCACGGTCTCTCGGTTCATTTTGGCATGGTCGTGTCGGCGGAATCCTGCGACGTGATATTGATTGCTCCCCACGCACCCGGCCAGGCTGTTCGCGAGAAATACCTGACCGACCGGTCGCTGTCGGCCTTCTATGCTATCGGGCGGGACTTTACCGGCCACGCTCGGCGAACGGCGCTGGAGTTGGCCGGGGCAATAGGATTTAAATCACAGAGACTGATCGCCACGACGTTTGAGCATGAGGCCGTGGGCGACCTCTTCGGAGAACAGGCGGTCCTCTGCGGGGGACTGGCGGCTCTTATCAAGAACGGCTTTGAGGTGCTGGTAGAGAAAGGCATCCCGGCCGAAAATGCGTACCTCGAAGTGGCTTACCAGTTGGACCTGATCGTCCAGCTCATCAAGGAGCACGGCATCGAAGGGATGCTCCGAAGGATTTCGGTGGCGGCCCGCTACGGCTCGGCGAAAGCCGGGCCGAAAATAATCGATCGGACAGTCAAGGACCGCATGAAGCAGGTCGCGGATGAAATAATATCGGGGAGATTCTCCAGAGGGCTAAGCAAACTAAGCGGGGCGGATATTACAAAACTCAATCGTTCCCTGAAAAAGCTGACAGATCCGCAATTCGAGAGAGCCGCCAGAAAGTTCCGTCGTTAGAGCTTTTTCGGAGCATTTGGCAGGGGCTTCCGGCGGGGGTGCCGAATTACATCCATTGAGAGTGCAGAATAAGTAACAGACTGTGCCGAGATATGAGAAATGAAGTGTTCAATTCTTGAACAGTTCTGCAAACATTTGTCGCGACAGGCGCATGCGACTGCCTAAACTGCTGCCGGGCACCGGGTACTGTCGGAATATACATCGTTTTTGGATGAGGCACGGTGTTTGCTTTGAAGGTTAGCGGCTTACTGGAGAAATAGTATGCCAATTTGTTAGACCGACCCCTGCCTGACCAGCAGGGGTTATTTTGTTGGGGGGTTATCGGGACAGGCCGGTATCCCGCAGGGCGTTTCCCCGGGCTTAATAAGAGCGGCCCAGGCCGCCGGCTTGACAATAACGGAGAATATAGTATATTTTTATCAGGGTAGGGTTCTGCCCGAGGAGCAATTGGGCTCTCGGCCATGATGCCCGCAATCCACTCTGGAGGGATGCACAGTGAATCCAGCAAAGCTTACAGCGGCCGCCGTGCTGCT
>CBFCYQ010000331.1:0-2999 GCA_965602205.1 uncultured bacterium
ATGCACTACTATCTCCCTGTTGAGCTGATCAAGTCGCCGTTCGAAATCGGTGGTTTCAACATTCTGATCGCTTATGACGCTTCGGCGCTGAGCTTCCAGAAAGCCATCGAAGGCCCGGCGTTCTACACCGGTGACCCGCTGGCTGTGCCGCCGATCGTCGGCTGCGGTTGGGAGTATTTCACCTACCGTTACGGCCCGGACGGCAACTGCGGTAACGCCTGCCCGAGCGGTATGCTCAGAGTAGTCGGTATCGCCGAGACGAACAATGGCGACAACCATCCGAGTTGCTTTACTCCGGATCCGTTGCCGGCCACGATGTTCACGATCGACTTCCTGGTCTCGAACGATCGTACCCTCGAGTGCCAGTGCGTCCCGGTCCGGTTCTTCTGGACCGAGTGCGCTGACAACTCGCTGTCGAGTGATGACGGTAATATACTGTACATCTCGATGGGTGTCTTTGACGGAGCTTACCCGGATGGGGACATTCACAAGGTTGATGTCGGCTATCCGACCTACCTGGGTGCCCAGGACGAGGATTGCTTCGTCGGTGACAGGGACAAAGTCCCGTTGCGCGCGATTGACTTCGTCAACGGCGGTATCCAAATCGCCTGCGCCGACTCGATCGACGTTCGCGGTGATATCAACCTGAACGAGATTGGGTACGAAATCGCTGACGCGGTTTTGTTCAGCAACTACTTTGTCTATGGTATTGGTGTCTTCACCAAGAACCTGCAGGGTCAGATTGCTGCTTCCGATGTCAACGCCGACGGAATCGCTCTTTCGGTTGCTGACCTGGTATACCTGATTCGTGTTGTTGTCGGCGATGCTCAGCCGTATCCGAAGCTGAACCCGGTTCTGGCCTCCTACTCGGTATCCGCTAACGGTACCATTAATGTAGAAGGTGAGATGGGTGCTGCGGCGATTACGGTTGCGGGCGACGTTGTGCCGACTCTCCATGCCACTAATATGGAGATGAAGTACAGCTCCGACGGTCTGAACACCCGGATTCTGGTCTGGACCACCGAAGCCAATGAAACCTTCAGTGGCGAATTCATCACTGCTAACGGTTCCGTTACCAGTCTTGAGATGGCCACGTACGATGGTGCCCCGGTAGTTGCCAAAGAGGCTCTGCCGAGTGACTTCGCTCTGTCCCAGAACTATCCGAACCCGTTCAACCCGGCTACCAATGTCGATTTTGCTCTGCCGATCGCGAGCGACTACACCCTGACCATCTATAACGTAACCGGTCAGGAAGTTGTGAGCTTCAGCGGGCATGCCGACGCTGGTTCCCACAGCATCACATGGAATGCTGTCAACGAGGCTTCCGGAATCTACTTCTATAAGCTGGATGCCGGTAACTTCTCTGCTACCAAGAAGATGGTTCTTCTGAAGTAAGCAGAACACACTTTACTTTTGCCCCGGAAAGGTTATATTCCTTTCCGGGGTAAAAAGACTAAGGAGGAGGAAGACAAGACAGAATTTGATAACGATTGATTGAAAGACGCAGTCGAAAATGGAAACGTATTGGATGACCATGAGATTTAGCGGGAGCGCTATGATAGCGATATCTGTGGTCATTTTTTTGCAGATGAATCGGCTGTTTACCGGGGTAGACGGGTTACTTTTGCAAGACGCTGCATGTTTGCACAAAATAAGTAAGGTCCTGAAAGAAGATCATTTTTTCCTCACCATTTCTTCTCGTGTTTACTGCAGGGGGGACCGAATCGTCTGAGTGATAAAGGATTTGAGAACGGACTTTGAATCCTTGTAAAGGATTACGGTACTTGCCCTTAAACGGACTTAAGTATTGAAAGAAAAATTGGCTGAGTTGAGTCGCTGAGACCCGCCGGGGTGAGGTGACTCGTCAAGTAAATTTGGTGTCTGGTCTGGGAATTGCTCAGATAGGCTGTGAAAAGGTCTCCCGAGTGAGGACTGAATTTGGTGAGTAATTGGCGCAATAAGGAGTTAGCCCTGGTGCTGTTGTTTTTTTGCGCAACCGGCCCGGCTTCGGCGCAGGATAAGCCGGAGCAGAATATGGCCACGGCCGACGCCGGCGTGGTATTGGTGACCAATCCGGAGTTATCGATGTTTGCCCTGAGCCTGGACGCGGCCGGCGGCTACCCCGGCGACCGGGTACCATTTGGAATAACTCTCGACAATAAAGAGGACGTGTCCTCGTTTAACCTGCTGGTCAGGTACGACGCCACCATTTTGACCCCGAGCGGGATGACGACTGACGGCACGAGGTCATCCGAATTCGAGTATTTCACTTTCGATTATGTCGCGGGCGGAAACCCCGGCGATATAAGAATGATAGGCGTTGCCGACGAGGTCGTGGGCGGTTTTACGCCGCCTCTTGAGGCCGGCCTCGGCCCGATATGCCGCTGGAATTTCCGCATCTCGTCGAATATCAGCTATGCCGGGATGTCAGTCCCGGTGCGGTTCATTTTCCTCGATGAAATGTTGGAGGAGGACAACACCCTGACAGACGCCCAGGGCATCAAGGTGGAGCAGACGGCTATCGATTATTTCGACGGGCACGTCGACATTCTGGAACTTGGCGAGATCGACATAGGCGATATCAATCTGAACGGCCTGGCGTTTGAAATCAGCGACGCCATCTACTTCTCCAATTTCATCATGAACCCGGCGGCGTATCCCATGAACCCGCTGCAGATGGTTAATTCCGATGTAAACCGCGACGGCTTGGCGGCCACTATCGCCGACCTGGTAACCCTGATCAACATCATCGTGGATGGTTATCACGGCGGCTTCAAGCCGGCCAGCGAATACACTCTCAGTGCCGGGTGGGCCTGCGACGTTGGAGAGGAAGGCGCTGTCTTCGCGTATGACGCGACCTTTGAGGTCGGGGCGGTTTTTATGACCATTACTACCGGCGGTGCCATAGCCGCCGACGTGAAAAGCTTTGATGAGAACATGACGATCTCATACCGCCAGGACGGCGGTGAACTGCGAGTACTTGTGTACAGTCCGGAAGG
>CBFCYQ010000332.1:0-2972 GCA_965602205.1 uncultured bacterium
GAGGTGGACCAGACCGTTGACGCCCAGATCAGCGAGCAGGCCCTGGAGCAGATGATCGACGGCGCAGGGCCCGACAATCTGTTCATACCCGAGTTTGTAGTTCTCGTTGAGGAAGACTTCCAGATCAACAAACTATGGACGTTTACCGTCACGGAAGGCTACCTACACGTGCAAACCATGATGGATTATAACTTCAGCCTAGAGGACGAGGAATAGGAGGGCGCCATGAAACGAAAATTATCTGCAATCGCCATCTGGGTGGTGCTCTTCCTCGCCGGTACTGTGAGTCTCTGGGCCGACGGCGGGCTGGGACCGTGGAACCATAGTACGAATCCCGCCTTTTTTGCCTTCGGGAACCGGGAGTTTGTCGAGCTCGGGATGTCGGCGAACACGGCCATCGGCAACAGCGCGCTGGGCCTGTCGGACGTGTTCAGCCGGGTTCTTGTGATCGACTTGGACGAGGTCTACTCGAACACTCCCGACGACGGTCTGCGCATAGGGGCGAACGCCGCGGCGGAAATCCACCTTGCGCTTCACTTCGGCAAGCTCGGCTTGGGCTTCTACACAGACACGTACGATCTTTCACGAATCGTCATTCCTCGATCCTTTATCGGATTGATCACACAGGGCAACGAACCAAACCAGACCTACAACGGCTCTTCTGAGATTCTGCAGCGTTCCTTTGCGCTGGCCGGGACCTTCGCGTCGTACCAGATCGGCGGATTCGTGGTCGCCGGGAAGTTCGGTGTCTTTTCTCCTATGCTGTACAGCGACGAAAACGCACAGGCAGGCTTCACGTTGGAGACTGCTACCGACGGAACCATTCGCGGCGAGGTCTTCGCCTCGGGCGACATCTATACCGCGTTCGGAGAAGACGGATTCCAGGGGCTCGGGTTCAATGTCAGTCTCGGGATGGTGCGACCTGATGAAGAGGGCAAGCCTCTGTACGGGGCAGGACTGAACAACATCCCCATAGCGGCGGCACGGCCCGGCTATATCATCGAGGTCGAACAGTTACGCTACGATTTCGAGGCAACCGACCTGCTCGATCGTCTGGAAGGGGACGAAGACCTCTTCACTTCAGACAGCCAGGTCGGCGATGTCGAAACGAGACCTCTCGATTCCTCCGACCAACCCAAGATCCACATGCCGTTTTCGGTGTCGGGATTCTATCGCTTCGCGATACCCGTGATCGATATCGTACCGGACGCTGAAGTGGTTTTCGACAACCCCGTTCGATTGAATGCGGGGATCGCTGTGGAGGGGAATATCTTTCCGGCTAATTTGTTCTCCGTCGGATTCGGCCGGCGGGATTATTTGTGGTACGCCAGTGCAGGCCTTCGCGTCCCCCTGCGTGTCTTCGAATTGGCCATCCAGGTTGCATCGGTCGGAACCGTGCCCGCCGGCATCTTCGACGTCAGCGGTCTGGGGGCAACGATATCGTTCGCGGTCGGGTACTGATCTGCACTTTCGAGCAGAGATGCGACCTCTGCGGTGAATAGAGGGTTTAAAACTCGTAACCAGGTTCAGCCCCAGCAGGAAGGACAGGCTCGAGCGGCCTGCCTTCCCGACGGACACGGTTTACGTCCTGGATCAGGTCTTAATCTGTTCCGCAGTTGACATATACGGCGAGAGCATCCAACGGCGAGCCGGACACCCACCGGGTGATGACCCTGAGGCTCACAGACTCCGAGGGGTGAATGCACCACTGCCAGGTAGCGACCAACCCAACGGCTGTGCACAGGGCAAAGAATTACATGCGCGGTGCGCAAGTTCGGAAAGTAACCCTTACTTACCCGACAAATGTCACCGAAAGTCCGTCGGACTTGAAACATTCGAAATCCGTATCAAAAGTGATGAAATCGAGTCCGCCTTGTATCGACACTGCAGCGAGATATACCTCCATTCAGACCTTCGGGAAAGCGCTTTCAGCATCGGGCAATACCTTCCGTATTCCAGATCGAAGGTAGGACGATCCATCTCACAGAGCCTCTGCAACTCAGCGGTGTGATGCTCGAGGGGTGCCTGGGTCGATTCCTTTGCTGGTCGTGGCAATCAGACTCTTCGCATATGAGTTCTGCGCCAGCCATTATAATACTGTTATGATGTAATACTTTTATGATCTTGACTTACTTTTACGAGTAAAGTAGTATATTACTTCATAAAGGAGAAATTTGAGATGGAGACTTACGCAACTGTCAAAGGTCAAATTGTTATTCCCGCGACGTTACGGAGGAAATACGGGATTAAAACCGGCACAAAAATCATCGTCACGGATATTGGAGATGCCATTGTCTTGAAACCTGTCACCGAACAATATCTGAGGAATTTACAAGGCTCTCTCAAGGGCAAGGGAGGATTGAAGGCGTTGATTGAAGAACGCCGCAAGGATAGGGAAAAGGAAAACTAAGCATGGCTGTCAAGGTTCTAGACGCATACGCTCTGATGGCTTTCTTTGAAGATGAGCCGGGAGCCGACCTTGTTAGAGACTTAATCTTGAAGGCAGAAGACGGCAAAATCAACCTCGTAATGAGTGTGGTTAACCTGGGGGAAGTATGGTATTCGATAGCCCGAACAAATTCCCCTGATGTTGCGGACCAGTATATTGGCGAAATTAAGGGCATGGCTATAGAGGTTATGGATGCTGACTGGCAATTAACCCGTCAAGCCGCAATATTCAAGGTTAACGGAAGGATTTCTTATGCGGATTGTTATGCAGCGGCGTTGGCTAAAGTCCGCAGGGCTGAATTGGTAACCGGTGATAAAGAGTTCAAGCCGCTTGAAAATGAAATCAAGATTTCCTGGTTATTCGATGTGGAAATAAATTGATGAGTTCCGAGAGAAAAACTTTTAAGTTTTGTTTCTCATAACTGTTTTTGGTTCAAGGCACCTCGATGTGGCAGCAAACCAATGGGCCCGTGGATGCGCCTCGCCTGTGCCTCGATCGCAGCGGTGGTGACCCGCTCCGAGCC
>CBFCYQ010000333.1:0-2953 GCA_965602205.1 uncultured bacterium
CGTCATCTCCAAGAACACCCCAGAAGTCCCACACAGTTACATCCTCGCTCAACATATCTTCGGTAAGCGTGAACACAACTGAGCCGTCTTGAAATGCCATGTTTATAAAGAAATCGGGAGCGACATAGAGTAAGGTGTAAAAACCCGGGTCAGGAGGTCCGATTCCATGAAAGTTACTCTCGAAAATAATCATAGTTGACAAGTCATATTCCTCGCCCCCTTCGTCATAGCCCGTCATTGTAACTAAATCACCCGGACCGGCATCCGTTGGGCTGATCATGAAGCAGACAGGACCTTCAGCATCGCCTCCGCCTCCGCCTTCACATTCGCATCCGCATCCGACTTCTTCCTGACGCTGCCCGTCGAGACCGCCGGGTTCGCCGGGCGTTCCACCTCTTGGGATACTTGCTTGCCAGTTGGATGGATTATTTGGATTGCCCTGGGGATCAATCAGGATGAGTGAATAGCCCAGGCCGTCGGCATCGATGTCCCAGGGGGCTATGTCATCGTATGTAAAGCTGAACATAGAGGTCGCGGCACCGTTGCTCAAGATGACGAGTTCGCCGCCGTTGTCGAGACGGCCTTCATAGAGACCGCCGACAGGTACGGTGGGGTGTTCGAAGGCGAACAGCGGCAGGTCGTCATCACGTACGAGAACGGTGAACTCACCCGGTGCAAGTACGGCATCGTCAGGAAAAGTGAAAGTTATTGCTTCAGCGAAATGGACACCCAGGAGGGGCACGGATTCTGTGCCGACATTTTGGATCTCGATGAATTCGGCGCCGCCATCGGCTGGGTGATACATAAATTCGGTAATCCGTAACGTATTACTCGGTGAGCCTACTACAAACGTGCCGGTAAAGATTTTGCTCCAGTTGCCTCCATCCAGAATGCGGGCGTTAACTACGACCGTTTCGGTAAGCGTGATGGGGCTCGAGTATGCCGAAGCGCTCGGGCTGATGCCTCCGCCGGCCCATGGGTCAACACCGTCAAGATTGTAGTATATAGTTCCCGAAGCCCCACCAGGTAGTTCCATAGTGAGCACGTCGCCATTGTAAACGTAGGCACCGCCTTCCTGGGGAACACTGTTGATTTTAATTATTGGCGGAGCAGGCTCCGGCTCGAAGACAGCCGTGATGGTCATGTTTGTGGTTACGTATAAGGAGATTTGAGGCGATGTCTGGCTGGTTCCTACCCAGTTTGCAAAACGGTATCCCGGTGCCGGTACGGCGGTAATGGTAACAGGTACGTCGTTGAAGTAAGTGCCCGTCCAGGGCAAGGTCAGTTCTTCTGCGGGCAAGGTGTTCAGCGTGATGGCGCCCCAGTCGGTATTATTGGCATTTACCGTAAGTTGGTTGCGTCCGGCAAGGCCGAAGAAATCTTCGAGATTTTGCCAGGCATACACAGGCCGGTCCTGGCACCACTGTTGGAGCTCATAGAAGATGTAATCGTCCCACTCATTGAGTGACGCCGGATACTGCCAGCGGTGGATGTGCTCAGTCATCTCCGGCGCAAAGGCATTTTTGGTCTCTGTAATCTTCGCCAGCATATAGTCGGCTGTAAACCGCGTGTTGAGCAGGTCGGTATAGCGCGTGATAAAGGCCTGACGATACTCGAGACTGGTGAGCAGTCGCGTAAAGACATAGGCTTTCTCTGTTTGTCCTGCGGTTGGGTCCAGCTTGTTGTAACTGGGATCGCCCCCAAACGACCCGGTGGCTTCATCAGTATCGAAGAACAGCCATTCCCATGACCGCGATCCATTGCGGGGCCGCCAGAATTCCTGGTTGTTCCAGGGCCAGTCGCCGTTCTGAATGAAAATCTCGGTCGCATAATAGGTAATATGATTGGGGATGTTTATAAGGGCTTTGGTAGCAAGGTATGTGTTGGGATCGGTCAGGTCGTTGCATTGCGAGTTCAGGAAGCACAGCATCTCGCAGTAAGCGTTGGTGTTGCCCTCCTCGGCGATGCCGTTGAAATCAATGATATCCACCTCGTCTGAGTCCACTCCATAATGGTCGCTCATGTAGAACCTATCAAAACGTTCCATGAGCGAGTGGATGCCCCAGTATTCGCCGTTGATAAAGACGATGGCGGGACGGTGGGGTAGTACGGCCATATCGGTGTTGCGGACTAATTCATGAGTAAAGGCATCACGTATAACAGTCCTGTAGCATTCATTGCCGCCATTGCGCAGTATGAGGCGTTTAAATGACTCGGGTGCCTCGGGTATGTCAGGTCCGAAGACGGGATAGTCGATGCGGGATGCGCCGTATTCCGAGCGTGCGTACAGGCGCAGAGATTTTCTGGCGAAGCAGCGCGTGAAACCGCCGTGGATGCGCATGCCTGCGTCCTGGGCAAAGGCAGAGGGCACAGACGATGGTGTACCGGTAAGGTGGCCGTCGATAAACTCGACATGGACATCGCGTTCCCACTCGTCGCCGCGATGATAGTAGTTCTCGTCGTAACCCGGAACGTAGATACCCGTCTCGTTATCAAAAAGGTTATCAGATTCGGTGATAAGTGATACCACGGGCATGCTGTAACGGGTGGTCATTGCCGAATCGATGAAGTATGTGCGCGAGACAGTTTTACTGGGGATTTCACCTGATTTGAACACACGGGCGCGGAGGATATTGGCCTTGAACACCTCGCCCGCGGGCGGTAGCCAGGGCCCATAGTTATCGCAGCCCGATGTAACAATATTGGATATAGTATTGGCTGTGCCGACAAGACTGACCATGCTCAGAGGCGATGAATATACCGGGGAGGTTTCTGTGGGCACGCTTCCGTCCAAGGTATAGCGTATGACCGAGCCGGGTGTGGTTGTGAAGAGCCCGACCGCTATGGGCGAGTTATACATTCCACCGGGGTGAGAAACAACTGGCGACGGCAACGGTATTGGCGGCAGCGGTGCATCTTGATGGTCGCCGGGGCTGCCTATATCGTCGCTCGA
>CBFCYQ010000334.1:0-2950 GCA_965602205.1 uncultured bacterium
GCCACATCCCATAGATTATAATCATCGGCGCTCAGGTCAAACTTCCATAAATTGCCCTTGATATCACCGGCATAGACATAATCCACCGTATTATTATTATCCACATCGACCGCAATCGGCGTGGACAGCCCGTTGCAGGTGCCGACCCCGGTGTCGATTCGTTTCAGCAGATTACCGCTGGCCGGATCGAGAATAAACAGCACGGCATAACCGTTGGCGCTGTTATAGCCATTGGCGAAAATAACAACCCAGGGCGAGGTTATATTGGTGGCATTGTGCCGAACCACGGCAACTCGGGTAAAAGAGTAGCCGAGATCCTCAACCTCCGTGCTGGGTGTGTCACCATCCGGATATTCCCACATGACCCGGTTGTCCAGATCGCTTTCGGTCGCGGGAACGTTGGCGGCATCAAGGTTGGTTAGATCCAGCGCAAAATAGCCGCGACCCCCTTTGCCCAGACCGCCGATAAGCATGGTGTCGACATCGGGCGCATCGGGCAACTCGGGCACTGCGACGTCCTTTGTGGTGGGGGACAGATCCACGTAATACTGGTGCTCGTATACAGGATCGGCAAGTTTGTGAAGGTATGCAAACACCAGATTGGGCACGTAGGCAAAAAGTTCATCACCGGTGCGGGCGTTAAAGGCGTGCAGCATTCCGTCATTGGCACCCGCGTAGAGGATATCATTTTTGAACACCGGGGCGGAATGCACGATGTCCCCGAGCACCGTATAGCGGTTTCGAAGCGTACCGCCGAAACGTTCTTCATTGCTGGTATCCCCATGCAGGTAATCCATGATATCGCGCGCAGGGGTTTCACTGCTTTCCCAATCTGCATCGATCAGGCCCTTCTGGTCAGCTGTCAGGCTGTCAAACCGAAAGGGTATTCCCGTGCCGGTGGTCGGATTATAGCTGGCGATCAAACGCGTGGTCCACGACTTGCTTTCAAACTGCTCGGTCGCCGTCCATTCGGGATTCAGCATATCTATCTCTCCGCTAAATTCATCGACCTTGAAAGCTTTTATATCACCGGTCCAGCCTTCACTGCTGTACCTGGCCTGAAACATGAGCAGATCCGGCGCCAGCCTTTGATACAATTCATCCCCGTTAATGGCCACGCCGGAGGCCGAAAAGACGCGGCGCTCAATATCCTTCATGACCGAATTCAAAGCGGTGACCAGTTCCTTCGGATTGGCCGAATTCAGAAATTTGCCCCGGCCGTTGACCGCGGCATGCCAGACATCATCGACTTTTTCCGGAGTCGAGTCGGCTTTACCGGGGTCCGTCCATACAATGTATTCTTTGGTAGTCTTGTGCTTTAAATCGTTATCATAGTCACTGGGATCAAGCTTACCGACAACACCAAACCCGATAGAATACGTCACCATATGCTGATGAGGTGCATCGTCTGACTCGTTCTCCGGCACGTTATCGGCCAGATCTTCGTTGAGATCGCGCTCGTAGTAGTGCATGGCAACGTCGGCCAGGGTTTTCTCGTAAGTATCGGCATACGGTTCCCCGTTATCGCCGTCTATGTTTAAGATATCGCCGTTTTTGGGATTACTGCCATTATAGTATCCATCGGTGATCACGATCGTAAACGCCTGCTGGCATTCACCGCCATTTTCGGCGGTGTCCCAGGGGGAATCATCGCCGGAGCTTCCGTCCAGCTTTTTATTATCATGCTTGTCAAAGTAGCGTCCCCCGGCTTCCAGGGCACGCCGCAACGGGGTACCCCCCTGCCACTTAAAGTCGTATAAGAGGTTCAGCAGGGTTTCGGTAAAATCTTGATCGTCGTTTTTGACATTGAGCACGGGCTGGGTGACCGTCCAGCTCTTGCCGATATTTATGCCGTAAAGTCCGATGCGCACCGCCTGCATGCTGGTAATCAGCTGGGCCGTCGCATAGGTGGCGGTGAATCCGCGCCGGCGATAATAGCTGTACCAGTTGGCAAAGTTCTGGCGCTCTTCCACATACGTGCGCCCGGTCTTCACATCGGCAGGCGGACTGACGGAAATGAGCAATTCACCCGGGTCAACGACATCGTCGCCATTGCTGTCCGTGAACTCGTAATAGGTGATGGCTTCAGCGTCCACAACCACCAGGTAGGGTTTGTTTTCTGTTTGCGATTGGACATAATAATGCGCGCGCGGGATATCTATGTCTACGCTGGAGACATCCTTGGGCACAAATTTTACGGCATCGGCGCAAGCCCGATCATGATTGTTATCCAAAACATCATGTTCAAGCGTAACATCGGCCTTGCCTGTGTTAAACGTATAGTCGCCCAATTTAACCCACTTGCCGCCATCTTTGCGCTGATCGACCTCTTTCTTGGTGGTACCCCCGGCATGCGTGATAAAATGGGGCACTTTATCGTCGCGCCAATCAGCGGCAACATAATGGACCCAGACTTCATATTGTCCCCCCAGAAGGTAGGGCGCCCAGGTGGCGGTGTAGTGCTCATTTTCAGCGATGGCGGATAAGTAACCCTCCCCCCAGTCTTGGTCATCGTTGTAAAACTCCCAGGGTCCGGTCGAAGAGAAGACATCCTCCGCGTCTTCGTTGTCCACAATGACTTCGCCGGCCGCAATGGTAAGTATGTCATAGCTGCTGCTCAGATCAAAGCGGGGCGAGTCATACAGCGGGTGTGAGCGCGGATTATCGTGGTCCGCATTGTCCATCTGACCCGAGACCAGGGGCCAGGGCTCATAATCAATTGTGGGATCATAGTATATCTTATTAAATCCAGCCCACTGGGTTTGCCAGTGCCGGCGAGTATCCCCGCGAGTCAATATAGTGCCCCGGTCATATTCGTGGCACCCGGGGGTAGAGCCGAACTTATCGCCACATGGATTATCGAAGAGATAATCATGAAAGTCTAGATACTTTCCATCAATGGCCCCCGGCACCAAAATCTCAAAGCTCATGCTGCCGGAGTCATCCAGGG
>CBFCYQ010000335.1:0-2945 GCA_965602205.1 uncultured bacterium
AATGCTTCGGTGGTCCCTCTGATTTCCAGGCCGATCTGCCCAAAGCCGACTTCAATCCCCGCCCCTACACCTAAGCCAAACCGACTTTCCGTATCCTGGTCAGGAGGGTCAAAATCGACCGAATTAAAACGGAGGCCGCCGAAGAAAAACGGGCGCACTCCTTTGAATTGTCCGACGGGTGCTCCCAGGACGAGGTTTACGCCAAACGACGTTGCTTTCCAGCTCTTGAACGTTTCGGACTGGGCGGGATCTACACTCTCGTCAAAGACGAGGTCATAATCCCCATTATTTAGTAGATAAACCACCGGTTCAACGGTCAGCGACCATTTGGGGGACCAGCGGCCTTTTAGGCCAAAGACCGTCCCGTTTCCAGCGTCGTCCTGGGCGATCGGGATTGAGATTCCCCCAAAACCACCCACGCCCCAGCCGCTTGCAGTCGCCGGGGAAGCGCTGAACAGTATCAGGCTCACGGCGGCAAGCAGTGTCAATTGTTTCATAGAATACACCTCCTGGAAAATGTGCTTCTTGTACTTGTTGGGATTTGTTGGTAACTACCGCTCACCCGGCCAAAACAGCCATGATCTCCTATGCTTCGGCGAATACCGCATCGAAAATACCGGTCGCGCTGGCCTGGTCGATTTGCAGTGCTTCCGCTGTCTGTAAGAGGACTTCCCTTTTCTCCTCAACCGTCAACTCAGCGTCCTCCATGAAAATGTCGAAGTCTACGCTTTCCACTTTGGTGAGGGTTGCTGAATAAATATCAACCAGGTAGGCCAGGCCAAAGGCGGCGGGATCGGTGGCCACGGCTGAGATATCGGTTAGAAACTGCCGGCCCTTTTGTTCATGCACCCGGGCACGGCGGTAGAGATGTTCGGCCATGGACTTATAGGCAAACGTGGCGGTCTTGTTTCGTTTCATCCGGCGCAGGTCATCGGGGGTCAGCCCGAACTGGTTCAGTTCGGATAGCGGTAAATACACCAGCCCGTTTTCTCCGATGTCCAGGTCCTGTGATACATCCCGCAGGATGTGGGTCCAATAGCAAAACATGGCCAAATCTTCCGTCGCGGCCACTACCTCATCATACGACCACTGGCAGATGTATTCATCGTCTTCCATCTTGGTGAGCACCAGATGCATAAAGACGATTGCCGGGGCGACCGATGCGCCGCGCATGTACTTCTGCAAGGTACGCCAGTCCTTGAAGTACGGCATCTCGATGTCCATAGCCATGGCGGTGGCTAAATCCTCCCAGGGATCGGTCGGCAGGTCGAATTTCGAAAAAGTGTCGGCCAGGGCAATCCAAATGGGGTCGTCCGGCGGTTTGAGGGAAAAAGCGGCGTTTAAGTTGTCGAGCCAGTTTTGCACACTTCCGAGAACCCGTTCTTTTTCCTCTTTGGATAGGGATTCACGGTCTGCCAGGCTGTCGATCCGGTCATCAATGATCCGCATCGAGGCATATGAAGAGCAAAAAGCATCAAACACTGGCGCCTGGTCGAAAAACCGCGCGGCCAGGTAGAGATTAGGGACCTCCCGGGCGGCAATTTTTTCGCAGTGGCGGTGGGCCTCGGCCACTGTGGTGGGATCCGGCTGTACGGCTTGAGTATTCATGCGCCGATAATACGAAATAGTTTTCTTGCTTCCCAAGAAAAAAATGGAGCCTCACAACAAAAAATCAGTGGCTTTCTTGGGGCGCGCTCAACCTACCGCGGCCGTTAGGTTCCCGGTCGCCGGGGGCGATGTTGACTCTTAGGCGCGAAGTTGAGCCAAAATCTCCTGCTCCTCGGGAAAACGCCCGACCTGTTTTTTGGAAAATATCACCGCGCCGTCAACCTTAACCTCAAAAATGCCACCACCGCTGCGGATAAGCTCGACTTCAGCGCCGATTGTTTCTTTAATCCTGGCCGCCAGACTGGAGGCCCGAGGAAGATAGTTTCATTCGCCGCAATAAGTGATCGAGATCTGGGACATTAGTCCTCCCTAAAATTCACGCCGTTTTACCTTCATTTACGTACATTTGTCTCGTAAGGATTGTGGAGGTCGGGAACGCCACAGACGATTAGGCTGTAACAATGCCCGAAACCCCGTGAGTTGAGATGCGGGATAAGCAAACCAATCCGCGTGTATGGCGGCGCATTTTGGGTCTGGCCGTGGCCCTGGTGTTGATTTCGACATCGGTCTTTTGCGGCTGTTCTGAAGATGAGCCCGGCCCGGCGCAAGTGGAGCTTCCCGATACTTCGTTTTTGAAGATTTTTGACATCAGTTATACGGCGGCCAACGATGGCCCACGGTACACCTGTGGGCTGCAGATGTTTTGGCGTGAGTACTATTATTCGGATTTCGGAGACACCTGTAAGATAAACCGACATGCAATCCTGAATTCCAGGTTAGATACGATTTGGACCTTGGGGTTCGACACGCGGTTCATTCCCGCAGGTGATACCATGCCTGGCCTGACACAAATGCCAAAGTGGATCGATGTGGCGGACTCCCTGGTGGCCGGGGACTATTCGCTGGTGGTTTTTTGCCATCATTCAGGTACCGATTTTATCTTCGATACCACGATTCAGGTTGTGGCCAATCTGTTCTAAGATCGGATAGGGGTAGCTGTCATTTCACCTAAGTTGTTGTGGGAATGGGCGATAACAAGACGAGAGGCTTGGTTTGGGTGTATATTCGCAGTTTGTATGTTTTTGACGACCGTCAGAGAGCCATTTTCGTCAAATCTGCCGACAAACTTGTCATAGATGTTGAGTATTTCGGGGCAGTCTGACATTACTTATTGGCGGGAAACCCCTTAGGCTCAGCGCCATGGCCGCCGACAGTAGGCAAATGGGGTTGACAGATGAGGATTTTGCAGTATATTCGCAGTTTGATTTCGCCGGTACTGGTGGAGTGGATATTACGGAAAGTCGGGAATTAAGCCCGCGCTAAATAGGAAGAATAAC
>CBFCYQ010000336.1:0-2938 GCA_965602205.1 uncultured bacterium
CAGTTGGTCAGCGACTCTCTAAGACTCACCAAACGCGATCGCGCGGTTGTTCACCTTTAACACTTGCAACCGGACAGGACGTTGGAGGGCAGTAGCATCTTCAATAATGCGTTCTATACACGCCGTACCGATGCCTCGGCCCTGATGTTCCGGCAGAATAAACAGCTGGTTGAGTTTCACGCAGTTTGGTTCCTGGACGATGGCCATTATCCCGACATCGACTCCCGACAATTGGATCACCCGAAAGTCCAGAGACGCAAAGCGCCTCTCGTGTAATTGACGCTGTCCTTTTTCATCCCAGCCCCAGACTTGTTCCACATACTTTTTGAACGCTGCCTTCTTAGTCCGATAGGAGAACTCACTGTCATCAGCCGTTGCCTTCCTCAGTCTCTGTCATGGGTCGGGCAAAACCGGCCAGTCGGGTTCAGGTGAAAACCGGCCATTTTGAGGGAGGAGAGATTCGCGGTATACCTCATTTGGGAGGTAACCGATGGCGAATCAACTCAAAGTGGCTGTTGTCCATGCGATTATTGGCTTATTAGAGCAGGGGTGGCCGTATCGGCGGATTGCCCGAGAACTGGGCGTGCACCGTGAGACGGTCGCCCGTTACGACCGACTGAGACAAGCGGTCGACTCAAAACCGGCCAACCCGCCCCCCGGGTCCGGTTCAAGTGACCGCGCAAAACCGGCCAATCCGCCCCCCGGGTCCGGTAACCTGGAACTGTCTTGTTGCTCCCTGGGTCCACCCAGTCTGTGTCAACCGTTTGCTGAAGCCATCAAACAGAGGTTGGATCAGGGTTTGTCCGGTCAACGCATCTGGCAGGACCTGGTCGCCGAGCACGGTTTTGCCGGCTCCTATTCGTCGGTCAAACGGTTCATCCGTCGGCTCGGTGCAGGTACTTCCTTGCCGTTCCGCCGTCTGGAGTGTGCCGCCGGTTATGAGGCCCAGGTGGACTTTGGTTCCGGCTCCTGGGTGATCGAAAACGGGAAGAAACGACGGGCCCATGTCCTGCGCATTGTGTTGAGCCATTCCCGCAAGGCCTACAGCGAGGCGGTCTTCAAACAAGATACCGAGAACTTCATTCGGGTTCTGGAAAACGCCTTTCACTCCTTCGGCGGTGTTCCCCGGGTTCTGGTGACGGATAACCTGAAAGCCGCGGTCAAGAACCCCGACTGGTTCGATCCCGAGCTCAATCCGAAGATCACCGCCTTTGCCCGGCACTACAACTTCGTCGTCCTCCCCACCAAGCCGTATATGCCACGGCACAAGGGCAAGGTGGAAAGCGGGATCAAATACGTCAAGAACAACGCTTTGAAAGGGCGAGTCTTTACGAGTCTGGTCGAACACAACACGTTCCTTGTCCGCTGGGAACGACAGGTTGCTGATACTCGCATCCACGGCACAACCCGGCAACAAGTGGGGAAAGTGTTTCGGAAAGTCGAGCAACCGATGTTGTCCTCCCTGGCCGCCGAGCGGTTCCCCTTATATCACGAGGGCCGGCGCAAGGTCAATCGTGACGGCCATATCGAGGTGGCTAAGGCCTATTATTCGGTCCCGCCGGAGTATCTGGGACATCAGGTATGGGTGCGCTGGGACAGCCGCCTACTACGCATTTCTAACGAGCATTGTCAACAGATCGCGGTTCATGTCCGGGTACCGCCGGGGAAGTTTCATACGCAGCACAGCCATTTGGCCTCAGAGAAGATATCAATCATCGAACGAGGCGTTGACTACATGCTGACGAAAGCAGGGAACCTGGGGCATGACGCCGCTCGCTGGGCCGGGGCGATGGTTGCCGCGCGCGGTATCGAGGGCGTCCGGGTGTTACAGGGGTTCTTGTCGTTGGCCCGGAAACATCCCGCCGAAGTGATCAACCGTGCCAGTCGGGTGGCGCTCGACACTCGTTGCTTTCGCCTGCGCCCCGTGCGTCAGTTGTGCAAGCGCTACGCACAAAACGAGAATGAATCCTCTTTCACCGATGACCATCCCATCATCCGGCCATTAGCCGAATATCAGGAGCTGATTACTCAACCAGCGGTATCGTTTCGCATGGTCAAAGAACAGGAGGTAAAAACGTGAAGGTCCAGCTGTTGTCCAACTTAAAGCGGTTACGTCTGTCGGGACTGGCCGGGACCCTGGAGGTCCGGTTGCAGGAAGCCGCCGGCAACCAGCTCAATCACCTGGAGTTTTTGGAACTGATCGTCAACGACGAATTGGCGGTCCGTGATGACCGGGCGATCGCCCGTCGAATCAAACGAGCCGGTTTCCGCGAAGCGAAGAACCTTGAGGGCTTCGACTTCTCTTTCAATCCATCAATCAATCGCCGCCAGATCCATGATCTGGCGACAGGTCGGTTTATCCGCGAACAAACCGATGTTTTGGTGTTGGGTCCGCCGGGAGTAGGCAAGTCTCATCTGGTGCAGGCCATTGGCCATCAAGCAGCCCGGATAGGCTTTACCGTCTTGTACCGCTCGATCTTCGATACCGTCGCCGAACTGATTCAGGCGGAAAACTTCGGCGACAGTGCCAAAGCCATGAAACGCTATCTGCAGCCGGACTTGTTGATCATCGACGACATGGGCATCAAAAAACTGCCCAAGCAGTCCGGAGAATATCTGTTCGAAATTATCATGCGCCGGCACGAAACACGGTCCACGATCATGACTTCCAACCGGCCGCTGGAAGAATGGGGCAAGCTGATCGCCGATGTCCCCACCGCCACCGCCATCCTGGACCGCATCCTGCATCGCGCCGAGATTATCCAGATCACCGGCAAAAGCTATCGCCTGAAAGATCGCGCTTGCCAAAAGGGAAAAAAGAAATCATAATATGCCCGGTGAACGAAAAACCTGGCTGGTTTTAACCCGACCCGCCCTGGACGGTTTTAACCCGACCCGTGACACCCACCCTCGCATAAACTTCCGTCGTTGTTATCTG